>NZ_JBIJDC010000071.1:0-23861 GCF_044344315.1 Zoogloea sp.
CAGCATTTCCCGCTTGCCCACCAGCTTCCAGTTGTAGCGGTCGGTCGGCCCGTTGAACATGTCGTAGTCGTCCTCGGTGCGCGTCCCTTCCGAGAAGCTGCCCGGCGAGTCGTAGATGATCTGCGGCGCGCGACGGACGCGGCGCAGGCCGGCGTTGTAGACCCAGGCGAGGCGGCCGTCGCGGGCAAAGTCGAGGGGTTCATGCACCATCACCACCTCGCCGCTGACGTCGGCCGGCGAGTACATGCGCGCCATGAAGTACCAGAAGCGGTTGTTCTCCTGGCGGTCCATGTTCTGGCTGAAGATCCAGCTCTCGTCGACGCCATAGGCGTTGAAACTGCCATTGGGGTTGACCGCCCCGATCAGGTGGCGGCGCTGGATGCCGCCGGCCCGGGAGCGCACCTCGTGATTCCAGATGGCCTCAAGGCCGTTGGCCGGTATGGGAAAGGGCACGGGGCTTTGCTCCCAGTGATCCAGGCCGGTGCCGCTGGCCGAGACCGTCACCTTGGCAGCCTGCTCGCGGATGCGTTCGTACTCGGCCGGCGGCAGGGCCGCGCTGCGGTGGGTCGGATAGACGTTGAGACGGTAGCTGTCCGGGTAGCGCTTGAGCATGGCGATATGCCCGTCGGACAGCACCTTCTTGTACTGCTCCCAGTTCTGCGCGGTGATGGTGTAGAGGGGCTTTTCACTGGCGTAGGGGTTGGCGTGGCCCTGATTGATGTCAAAGCCGGCGGGGGCCTTGGTAAGGCCACCGGTCCATGGGGGGATGGTGCCGGCCGCATTGCCGGCACGCTCGGCACCGACAGGGGTGAGATCCTTGCCCAGACGGGCAAGGTCGGCGGCGCTGAGCGCGGCCTGGGCGCTGCCCACGGCAAGGGGCAGTAGGAAGGCAGCGAGGTGCCATGCGGAAGAACGAACGCGGATCATGTCTTTGTCCTTAGAAGGCGACGCTGACGCTGGCGGCAAGAAAGTCCTTGTCGCGGTTGGTGTCCCAGCGGGCAGCGTCGATGAAGCGGGTGTAGGCGAGGTCCAGGGTGAGGCGGCGGCCGTTTTCGAGGCGCGACAGGGAGATGCCGCTACCCAGGGTGCGCCGGTGCTCGATGAAGGCGCCGTCGGCAGCATTGCCCTTCACGTCATGGGCCCAGTACAGACGGGGTTTGGCGGTCCAGCCCACGACGGCATTGGGATACTCAAGCTCCCCGAGCAGGCGATAGCCCCACGAGAACGCGCTGACGAAGCCGCTCTGTGCGCAGTTGGCGGGCGTCACCATGCCGGCACTGTTGGCCGCATTGCAGCCGTCGCGGGTGGACAGTGCCGGGCTGGTGTAGGCCTGATGCCAGGCGGTACCGAAGGTGAAGGCACGGCCGTAGCGCACATCCGTCGCTGCATCAGGCAGGTTGGGCAACCAGCTCATGCCCACCTCGCCGACCGTCAGCAGCGACTGGGCGCCGAGCACCTGGCTGAAGACATTGATGGCGCCGAACTGCAGCTGGACCTTGTCCATGCGGTCATAGCCCTGGATGGTGGCCCCCGCCGGGTCATAGACGCGCTTGCCGACCAGGGGCCCCTGGGTACCACCGGATACGCCGAACTGCACCAGATCTCCCCCATTGATCTGCACCGGCAGATCTCGCGTGTACGACAGCTCGGCCATCACCGACACGCCCCCGAGGGTGTTCGACAGACTGAGGCCGTAGGTCTGGATGTTCTCGGCCGAGTAGTCGAGCAGATAGGACAGGGGCGCCACCGATCCATAGAACGAACTCGCCTCGGAGGGCTTGCTGGAGAGGCTCAGATAGGGCGCGCGGGTGTGATAGTTGATGTAGTAGAGGCCCACATCGGTCTCGCTGCTCGGCTCCAGCCAGTGCATGGCGAGACCGAACTGCCCGGCGTTCGACGGCTTGGCATCGGCCTGGCGCAGGGAGCGCAGGTTCAGCCCGCCCAGCGCGGCCACACCGTGGTACTGCTCCCGGTCGGAGAAGGCATCGGGGCCGAACTGGGAGCCGCCACAGTTGATGACGTCGGCTGGCGAAAAGAAGGTGCCGCAACCGTCGATCACAGTCTTCTTCCACTGGAGCTGATAGAAGGCCTCGACGCTCACACCACCGGCCAGACCCAGGTTGCCGTAGAGCAAGGGGACGGGCAGCAGGATCTCGCGCACCTGGGCACCGGCGCGCCGGGCTGCCGGCACGTCGATGGGACTCACCACGTTGACGCCCTGGATGAAGATGCTCTCCCCCCAGTTCACCACCTGATTGCCCAGGCGCAGGTTGAGCTTGCTGTCATCGCCCAGCGCCCAGTCGCCATAGACAAAGGCGTCGAGCAGATCGGCACCACTGAACCTCGCGGCGCGGTCGAAATGACTGTCGTCGAGGCGCTGATCGGGCGTGTAGCCGTTGTCGAAACTGCCGTGCTGAACCTTCTTGCTGGCCAGGGTGAAGTCGTGCCAGGCCTTGGCGCGAACCAGGGCACCGTAGTTCTGATAACGCAGCTCCATGTCGCCCACTACCTTGAGGGTCGTGGAGGTGACGTCGCCACGCTTGAAGTTGAGGTCGCCATCGTCGGTGCTGCCGCCACCGGTACCCGGCCGGCCGCCGTTATGGTTGGCATTGCCGAAGGACGTCAATGCGGCATCGCGCCCCTGCATGCGGACACTGGTGCCGAGGGCTGCGTTGAGTGTCCAGGAGCCCGTGACGCCGTCACCGAGCGTGAATTCGCCAGCGCTGGCGCCATTGCCGAAAGCGGCAAGGGCTGCGGCAATGGCGGCCCGGCGGAGACCGGGTCTGAAAGGTTTGCCGTTCATCTGCACTCCTTGGGGAGATGGAGGGAGGGGCAAGCGCCGGCTCAGCGGCCGGAGACAATCTGCACGACGTGACTGGCGACGCCGTTGGCCTCGGCCAGCTTCAGCATCAGACGACAATCGACCACGGCGCCGATTGAACCGTCCGGGTTGCAGCCGGCCAGGGGCCCGTGCGTGACCGCAAACATCACGCATCCCTGGGGCGACACGGGCTGGTGCACGGAACCACCGCGTTCGTAGGTGTAATAACCCTCGTAGCCGGGATCGTCCTCTTCGTAATAAAAGCCTCCCTCGACCAGATAGGCTTCGGCCGAACCAATATGCGCATGCACCGGCGCCTGAACGCCCGGATCAACTTTGAGCAACATCGAGAAGCCACCGGACAATTCATTGACGGCCAATAGCTTGAAATAGGTGCCATCCATGACCCAGGGCGTCCAGGGCACTGCGGAGAGGTTTACGAAATCCTTGCCGTGGCGGTGGGTGAGGGCAATGTCGGCCGCTGGGGAATGGCCGATGGCGGTGCTGGTCATAGTGTGTCTCCTGTTTATTTGTATTCCGGTCAATAAGCCGGCGAGCCGAAATCTAACTGCGAGCGCAGCGCACAAACACAGGTCGTCGGGAATCTGCCCGATATCGCGAAAACTGCCGATTTTTCGCAAATGGCGGCTCCGGACTGTCGATATATCGCGGCTTTGTATTAGTCGCGGCGATTTGCCCCGAATAGGCGCACGGCCTGGTGACGGCCCCTAATATCGAGATCGGCGCATATCCGGAAAAGACCGCGATCTGCACGCGGGCGCCATGGAGACCCCCCCCACAGAAACGCCTTTAATTGGAGGAGAACACGATGAGCATCACCCTACGCAACGCGCGCATCGGGCAAGAAGAAAAGAGCGCGGCACACGACAGGATCACCCTGCCCTATCCGAAATTCCAGAAAATAGACACGATTCCGTGGCGCCCCTACGCCATGGAGGGCGTCGAATACAAGTTATTGAGCGTCAATTCCCGCACCGGCGGCTTCACCTGCATGCTGAAAGTGCTTCCCGGCGTGGAGGCACCCATTCACCAGCATATCGGTGCCATTGAAGTGATGGTGATGGAAGGCGATGTCTATTACGAAGAATCGGATATCGGGGTCGCCGGAAACTACATGTTTGAGCCCGCCGGCGATATCCACCAGCCGCGCTCGAAGAACGGTTGCGTGCTGTTCTGCGTTTTCGACGGCCCCATCGCAGGGCTGGCGCCGGACGGTTCCATTGCCGGAATCATCGATTACAAAGTAATGCTGGAAATGGCCGAGCGGGACGGCGTGGCGGACGGCGTGCATCGCTAAACCCACGCCACACCGGACCGCCTTGCTGGCCTGGCGGTCCGGTCCATGTTTGCTCAGTTGCGATAGCCTTTGGGGCTGATCCCGGTCATCCGCCGGAAGGTTGCCGAGAAGTGGCTCAGATTCTTGAAGCCACAACGCCGCGCCACTTCCGCCACCGGCACGCCGGGTTCTTCGCGCAGCAGCATCTTGGCCCGCTCCAGCCGCTGGGACAGCAAATAGTGATAGGGCGTCTGCCCGACCGTATCGCGAAAAGCGCGCAAAAAGTGGTCCTTCGAAATACAGGCGAGCTCGGCAAGATCCTTGAGGGAGATGTCTTCATGGAGGCGCTCGTGAATCAGCACATTGATCTTCTTCAGAACGCTCTGCCGCAGCTGGCTGGCCTTGCCGCCGGAGATTGGCCGCTCACCGCCCGGTGGGCGCTCACGCGCATAGCGGGTGACAAGATGGCTCACCAGCAGGCTCTGGACCTGGTCGAGCACCAGGGTCTCCAGGCGGTTGCCGCTGGCCGCCGAAGGGGGTGCCTCGCTGGCCAGCATACGAAAGAAGCCGTCCAGCCAGGTATCGGAGACGGCGAAGAAGTCTTCGATCTCGGGACATGCCTCACGCTCCAGAACATCCCGGGCAAAATCGTCGAGCAGGGTCTGGCGCAGGTAAAGATGGATGACCTGGGTATTGCCCCCCAGCCGCCAGTCGGATTCGGAATCGCGGGGCATGAAGGTTACCGTTCCGACGCGGGAGCGAAAACCCGTGACCACCCCCTGTTGCAGGCGTTCAACATCGGTGTTGCCCGACAGGTGATAGACCAGGACATGCTCGGCATTGCGCCTGAGCTGGGACTCACCGGCCGGGTGATTCCAGCGGGCACCGAATATGTCGCCGTTGCGGCCTTCCAGCACGTAGTCAGGACGTGATGCGGTGGCGTGCTCTATGAGCTGCGGGGTCGATGAAAGCAATCCCGTCATTGTCTCCTCCTGATGGGATGTCTCTTTAATGGATACTACTTTTGTTATATCCCCCGATTGTAATGATCCGGCGTTCCGACGGCAGGGGGTGACTTTGCAGAAATCGCTCAATTTACGGCCAGAGCGGCCAGCGGGCGCGCGGATGCGCCGCCCGCCGGGCGTGGGCGAAGCGAGGCGCCCGGTCAGGCGCAGGTCAGGCCGCCGTCCGCCACCAGGGCGTGGCCATGCACCAGCGAGGCTCGATCGGAGCACAGCCAGGCCACCGCCTCGCCGATCTCCGATGGGGTACCGAAGCGACCGATAGGCTGGAGCTTGCTCCAATCCTCGAGTGAGGTGCCCGTGCCGCTGATGACGGCCTCCACCATGGGGGTGCGGACCACCCCCGGGCACACCGCATTGACCCGAACGCCCTTGGCGCCATATTCGAGGGCTGCCGACTTGGTGAGCCCGAGGACGGCGTGCTTGGTGGCGCAGTAGACCGACAGATGCTCCTTGCCCACCAGCCCGCCCACCGACGAGGTGTTGACGATGGCACCGCCCCCACCCTGCTTGAGCATCTGCCGGATCTGCAGCTTCATGGCACGCCACACCGCCTTCAGGTTCACTGCCATCAGCAGGTCGAACCCGTCTTCGGAGAAATCGGCCAGCAGCGCCCCTTCACCCGAAATGCCGGCATTGTTGAAGGCACAATCAAGCCGGCCGAAGTGGCTCACGGCGAGCTCGATCAGCGCCTGGAGGTCCTCGCCCCGCGCCACGTCCACCTTCAGCGGAAGCGCCGTGCCCCCTGCCAGACTGATGAGATGGGCGGTCTCCTCGACCCCTTCCAGATTGATGTCGCTGACGATCAGGCGGGCCCCTTCTCGCGCCATCACCAGGGCCGATTCGCGCCCGATGCCCTGCCCTGCTCCCGTGATGACCCCCACCTTGTTTTCGAGCATTCCAACCATTGCGTCCTCCTTGCGTGTATCGAGACTGAGCGTGATTGCATCCTCACCCCCAAGGGCAAGGCTTGCTGCACGGCAATCTAGCGGCAAGTGCGCTGCACAATCACGGCCCGGCCGGCGGCTGACGCAAATAGGCGCGATATCCCGATAGTGCTCGGAGATCAGGAAAGAGGAAGTCGGTGCGGCTTAGGCGGCCCCTTCGAAGCAGCCCGCATACTCCGAACACTCGGCACAGCTCGGTGCGCGACAGGCCCTTACCTGGGCACGGTCGCAAAGCTGTTTGTAGAAGAACTTCTTCCAGCGCAAGTTGTGCACATTGCGGGCATGCAGGGCCGGGAAGTGGCGGGCGATGAGGGCGCCGAGGGCCGGGCGTTCGGGCAGGCCCAGGTCTTCCCACAGGTGATCCTCGCCGAAGCACGACAGGGCGATCCAGCGGGCGATGGCGACGGTGTGGGTGCTGCTGGTAGCGGCGCTCTCCAGGAGCAGCTCAAGCAGGTCGCCGTATTCTTCATGGCGATCGTCGATGCCGGTGGAGCCGTCCTCGCGGACCACCGCCGGATGGCGGGCGGTCCATAGGGCGGCGATGGCACCGGCCTGCTCGCCAAACTCGGCATCCAGGGCCAAGGCCAACCAGGCCGGCACCAGCCGCGTCGGCGGCAGGGCGGCGCGGGCGGCAAGATAGCTGCGGGAGATGTCGTTCATGGCGCGCTCCTCGTCGATGGGACGTATCCCGTGCGGAATCAGACCTGGACTGCCTCGTGGGTGTAGCACTTCTTGGGGCAGACCTTGGAACAGGCTTCGCAACCCACGCAGTTTTCCTTGTGGGCGATGGTCATGACCTTCTTTTCGTACTCTTCGTCCTCGTCGCCGTCGGGGTCGATAGCGAGGAGCTCGCCGTCCTCGGTCAGGCCGACCAGGGCCAGCACGTCACGGGCGCACACCCGCACGCAGCGGGCGCAGCCGATGCACTTTTCCTGGTTCAGGTCGGCGACGAACTTGGGTGTCCAGATCTCGCCGCTCGGCAGGGTCACGGAAAAATCAGCCATTTCAACTCTCCGGAGGTAAGTGCGGCACCGCTCAGGCGGCGCTCGCTGCGGCCAGTTCCTTGCGGGCGGCCATCAGGTTTTTGTGGGCATCGTAGGCACGCTGGGCGACTTCCAGGATCTGCTCCCAGTTGGTGGGCAGGTCTTCGGACAGGTCGTGCAGGTCCATCTTGGCCTGGGTGGCCTGGGCGTTGAGCTTCTTCGCGCGGGCCTTGAGGGTGTCGAGGTCTTCCATGCTGCGGCTCCGGTCAGGAATAGTTGGCCACTTCGGGGAACTTGCGGATCATCTCCACGGCTTCGGTGACGGCCTTGGTGCCGGCGGCCGAGAGCTTTTCGAGGCTGTTGAAGCCAAAGCGGTGGGCGTCGCGCACCTGCTTGTTGAAGACGATCAGGCGCCCGGCGATGAGCACCTGGCGGCCGAAGCCTTCGTGGTGCATCTTGAGCATGGGGCTGACCATCACCTTGGTCTCGCGCTCGATGGAGAGGGCGATGGCGTTGTAGTACAGCTCCATGCGCCACAGGGTTTCCGGGTCGGGATCGGCCATCATCGGCAGATCCTTGCGCTTCTCGGCGTCCAGCACGTAGGGGTCGAGGAGCATGGCGTCGGTCTTGCCTTCCCAGGCGCCGTGGGTGTCCTGGGCGCGCCATTGCTTGACCAGTTCGCGGATGAACGGGTCCTGCATCACGTCGGTGGCTTCAGCTACATCAGTCATTTTTCAGGCCTCTTCTTCAAAGTCGTAAGTCCGTTCCTCGCTCTTGGCGAGGGCCTTGCGCAGCCACGGCGGCGGGGTGCCCTTGAGCACGTCCTGCAGCTTGTCGAGGATGTCGAGGATGGGTTCCGGCCCGGCCACCTTGACCGGGTGGATCTTGGTGGCCACCACGCGGGCGGCCGCGGAGCCGCCGATGGCAGCCACGTAAACGATGGCGCAGTCCTTGATGACGTCCAGCTTGGGGGCCAGCTTGTCCTCATTGCCGTCTTCGGCCAGCTCGCCGCCGAAGTCGTGGGTCTCCAGGTAGCGGTAACCTTCTGCGTTGATCTCGTAGATGGCGATGTACTTGGCCCAGCCGAAGTGCGCGTCAACGCGCTCCTTGTCCTGGGTGGCGAATGCGATTTTCATGACGGGCTCCTCAGGCGGGAATGATCGGAATGACGACTTCGTCGGAAACGCTGCAACTGCTGCTGGCACAACCGCAGCCCGCGGCGGGCTGACCCTGGGCAGCGGCCACGGCCTCGGCGGGCAGGGGCCAGTCTTCGGGGCCATGGGCATGCATGTGGGCCATGAAGATGTTGGCAAGCTGGAAGATCAGGTCGCGGGTGCCCCGGTAGCCGACGCTCAGCTGATGGGCGGTGCCGATGCGGTCGAACTGGGGGATGCCGGCGCGGAACAGGGGGATGCCCAGACGCGTGGCGGCCTGGCGACCGTGGGCGTGGGTGATCAGCAGATCGCAGCCCACCGCCCGCATCTCCAGGTCTTCCAGGTCACCCACCAGCACTTCGGTGGTGGGCACCCGGGCCAGCAGCGGCGAGTGGGTGGTGGTGACGGCCGCGGCCACTTCACCGCCCATCTCGGCGATCAGCGAAGACAGGGCAAACAGCAGATCCGGCTCGGCACCAATGGCGACGCGCTTGCCGCCCACGTGGAAGTGACCATCGAGCATGGCGTCCTGGAGCTGCCCGCGCTGACGCTTCAGGCGAGCTGGCGCCGGCTTGCCCGACAGGCGCATGAGCAGGGCCACCAGGGCATCGGTGGCGGTGAGTCCGGTGAGCCGATCAAACAGGGTGCAGGGCACACCGATGGCCTCCAGGCGCTCGACAGCCCCGCGCATCTGCTCGCCGATGGCAATCACGTGCTCGCAGGCAGCCAGGCCGCGGATGTCGTCCAGGGTCGCGCCACCCAGGGTGGTGGGCGTGAAGTCTTCGGGAATGTGGCCGTCCAGGGAGCGGGACAGATCGGGCACCAGCACCGCATCGAGGCCGAAGCACTCGATGAGCTCGCGCACTTCCTCCAGATCAGCCGGGGTCAGGTGGGCGCCCGGCAGCACGCCGATGCGGCCGACCACACGGGTTTCGGCCGGCGTCACGAAGGCCGCGATGAGTGCCTTGATGGCCGCGGCCCAGCCGTCCTGGAAGGCACCCACGTAATCCGGCGTGGACACATAGACGATCTCGGTGCCGGCCAGGGTCTCGCCATGCTTGGCGCGGATCAGGCGCAGGTAGCCATCCACGTCATCGCCCTTGGTCTCGGTGAGGCCGGTGGAGGCGATGGCGATGAGGGCCGGGTTGGCGCGCTTCTTGATGTTGAGCACGGCCTGCTCGATGTTGTCCATGCCGCCGAGGATGGTGCTGACCTCGTTCATGGCGGTGGTCTGCATCGGGATGGCTTCCTTGAAATGGCGCACCAGCAGCACCAGGCCAAAGGACGTGCAGCCCTGGGAGCCGTGCATCATCGGCATGGTGTTGGAGAGACCGAGGAAGGCGTAGCAGGCGCCCAGGGGCTGGCTCATCTTCAGCGGATTGACCGCGCAGGCCTTCTTGCTGTCGAGGACGGTGGCCATCTCAGCACGCCTCCTCAAGGGCCGGCGTCTCCCAGGGGGCCAGCGCCCGCACCTGCTCCCACACCGGGTTGAACAGGGTTTTGGAGATCTCCCGCACCAGATCGACCATGCCTTCGTAGCCGGCGTAGGCGTAGTGGCGTTCCTGGTTGATGTCGAGCCACGGCATCTTGGCCTTGAGGGCCACAAACTGGCTGCGCCCGCCGGAGAGCATGATGTCGGCGCGGGCGTCGCGCAGCATCTTGAACATCTCCCGGGGAGTCATGTCGTCGATCATGTGGGCGTCCTCGCCCATGATCTCCTTGATCTTTTCCTTGTCTTCCTTGGTGGACTTCTTGACGCTGGTACCCACCACTTCAAGGCCGGCCTCCTGCAGAGCCGCCACCACCGACCAGCTCTTCACGCCGCCGGTGATCAGGAGCACCTTCTTGCCTTCCAGGCGCGGACGGTAGGCCGCAATGCGGTCCCAGGCGCGCTTCTCTTCGACGGCGATCAGGGCCTCGGTGCGATCCAGCAGATCGGCCGGAGCGCCCTGCTGCACCAGCAGCCGGGCCAGCTGGCGCAGGGTGTCGCTCATGTCCTCGATGCCGTAGAAGGAGCCTTCGAAGAAGGGGATGCCGTAGCGGTCCTCCATCTTGCGGGCCACGTTGATCATGGACTTGGAGCACACCATCATCGCCGCCTTGGCCCGGTGGCTCTGGGCCACCTCGTGGTAGCGGCCATCACCGGAGATGCACGACAGGATGCGGATGCCCAGGGCGTCGAGAAGCGGGCGGATCTGCCACAGCTCACCGGCCAGGTTGTACTCGCCGATGATGTTGATGTCGTAGGGCGTCGTCACCTCGGGCTCTTCGGTGCCGATCACGTAGTCGAGCAGGGCCTCGGCGCCGAGCTTGTTGCCCAGGTTCTTGGGCCCGACGAAACCCGGGGCATTGACCGGCACCACCGGCTTGCCGAACTTCTCGGCGGCGCGCTTGCAGACGGCCTCGATGTCATCGCCGATCAGGGCGGTAACGCAGGTCTGGTACACGAAGACCGCCGGCGGGTCGTACTTCTCGATGATTTCGCGGATGGATTTGAAGAGGCGCTTCTCCCCCCCGTAGATCACGTCCAGCTCGCCGATGTCGGTGGTGAAACCGGTGCGGTAGAGCTGGGGGCCGCTGGTGGAGGAATTGCGGTTGTCCCAGGAGTTGCCCTCGCAGGCAATCGGGCCATGAACCAGATGGGCCACATCGGCAATCGGCTGCAGCGCGATCTTGGCCCCGTCGAAGGCGCAACCGCCCGCCGCGGCGCCGGGCGAGAGCTGCTTGGTGCAGCCCTTCTTGCGGGCTTTCTCGTCCTTGTTCTGGTTGTGTTCGCAGGCCGGTTCCTCGAACACGGACTGGATCTTCGCCGACACTCGGGCATCCATCGGAATCTCCAGAAAAAGGGTGGGGATGCCCTTCCTATGCAGGTTCCGCGCCAGCACCGCGAATGATCTAAAAAACCTTTGTACAACAGTCTCTTGAGTACTTTCTCCGTTGACCTCCGGACAGCCTCTGGCGGCTTTCCGACACGGCCTTTGTCGGCTTTGTCGGTACCCGCCAGACAACCCGGTGTGTCCTTTCAGCGCCCCATGGGAAACACCACGTGGAGGATGTCACAGCCCGGGATTCACGCCGGTTCACATTTGGAATCGGGATGCTAGTCTGTGCACATAAAGGCAAACTGCAGGCAACTGCAGGACGCAAAGCCACGGGTCCCGCTCACACGGGATAGCCGGGTTGCCCGCAATGCTGGATCTCCAGCCCGGTCAGCGCCTGCGCATCTCTGCTTCTGCCTTTGCAATTGGTTGCTCACTGATTACAAAGGATTTCATCTTGAAGCCTCTCTTCCAGCGTCTTTCCTGGCCGATTGCCGACTCGCGTGCTCTCCGGGGTATCGGGCTGATCCTCGGCCTCATGGCCCTGTCGCCGACCCCCGAGAGCCAGGCGGCCAGCGCCATCGTGGCCATCCGGGACGACGGCGGGCGGGTGAACCTGGCCTGGTCTTACGGTGCCAGCAAGCCCGGTGATGCCGTGGCCACAGCCATGAGCACCTGTCGCAGCACCCTGCAATACAACAAGGCCAAGGGCAGCTGCGAGATGGTCGCCCACTATGACGGCCCCGGCTTCATCGCCATTGTGCTGGCCCGGGCCGAGGACGATCAGCGTTTTGGTTATGCCTTCGCTGACGACAGGCAGGAAGCCATCAGGCAGGCCTATACCCGCTGTGTTGCCTTTGGCGAAGTGGACTGCCAGGAAGAAGCCGGGCATGTGTTCTGGGATGGCGGCCCGGCCGGGCTGGCCGAACCTGGCGCGGTGAGCCGGGCGGTGCACGTCGCCCCTGCGCGGGCCACAGTGGCGGATCGTAAAAAGGCCGACCCGCGGACTTACCACCAGACCGGCCACAAGGCCGCGCCGGAGGCCCGCCCCCGGGCATCGACCCGGCTGTAAGCCCTTAGCGCCACACCCCCGGTCTGGGGGTGAAGCTGTCCAGCACCCGGATGTAGGACTGGCGCACCAGGGCGCTTGGGTCGCGCAGATGGCCCAGGCTCATGCTGGCCTTGAGCTGGGCCACTGAGGCGTATTCCCCCTCCTCCATCCATTCCTCCATGCCCCGCAGGATGTGCCCCAGATGTGCAGGGCCATGGGCGAGCAGACAGGAAGCGAGATGTACCACGTCGGCCCCGGCGAGGAGCAGCTTCATGGCCTCCTCATGTCCATACACACCGCCGGTCGCCGCCAGGGTGATGGACGTGTGGCTGCGCAGGATGGCGATCCAGCGGATGCGCAGCAGGGCCTCTTCCCGGCTCGACAGCTGCAGCTGCTCGACCATCTCGCGGGTCTGGAGGTCGATGTCGGGCTGGAAGAAACGATTGAACAGCGCCACGCCGGCCGCCCCGGCCTCCTCCAGCCGCTTGACGAAATGGGGCAGCGAGGAGAAGAAGGGCGACAGCTTCATCACCACCGGAATATCCACCACCCGGCGCAACTCGGTCAGCAGGGCCACGTAGCGGGCCTCCACCGCATCGCCGCTCTCCAGCGGGTCGGCCGCCACGTGATAGACGTTGAGTTCGAGGGCATCGGCGCCGGCACTCTGCAGCTCCTTGCCCAGGTCGATCCAGCCGGAGGGCGTGACCCCGTTGAGGCTGGCGATCACCGGGATGCCCAGGCGCATCTTGGCCAGGCGCAGGTGCTCCAGGTAGCGCTCAAGGGCCCCCTGGAAATTGCCATGGTCGGGCAGGAAGCCGGTGGCCTCGGCGTCATGGAGTTCGCCGTGGAGCAGGAAGCGCTCGGTCATGGCGTCCTCGGCGATGAGCTCCTCTTCGTACAGGGAGTGCAGCACCACCGCGGCAGCACCGGCATCCTCGAGCAGCAGTAGCGAGTCGAGGGACTTGGACAGGGGAGAGGCCGAGGGCACCAACGGGTTCTTGAGCCGCAGGCCGAGGTAGTCGGTGGACAGATCGATCATGGCGGGCTCCTATTCCGGTTTCGGGGTGGCAGGCCGGGCGGCCAGCTCGGCGTAGGCCCGGTAGCGTCGGTCGGCTTCGCGCTGGGCCTCGGCGGCAAGCTGCCCGGCTACTTCCGGGTGAATGCGGGCCAGCATGGCGAAGCGGGTTTCGCTGTCCATGAAGGCCTGCATGGGCTGACTGGGGGCAGCCGAGTCGAGCTTGAAGGGGTTGGCCCCGGCGGCCTCGAGCCGCGGGTCGTGGCGGAACAGGGGCCAGTGCCCTGACTTGACCGCCATGTCCTGCTGGCGCTGGTTGTAGAGCATGTCTACTCCATGGGCGATGCAGGGGCTGTAGGCCACGATCAGCGAGGGGCCGGCGTAGGCCTCGGCCTCGTGGAAGACCTTGAGGGTATGCACGTCCTTGGCGCCGTAGGCCACGGTGGCCACGTAAACATGGCTGTAATCGGAGGCGATGCGGGCCAGGTCCTTCTTGGCAGTGGCCTTGCCGCCGGCCGAGAAGCGTGCCACGGCCCCGACCGGGGTGGCCTTGGAGGTCTGGCCGCCGGTGTTGGAATATACCTCGGTGTCGAGCACCAGGATGTTCACGTCGTGGCTGAGGGCCAGCACGTGGTCGAGACCGCCGTAGCCGATGTCGTAGGCCCAGCCGTCGCCGCCGATGATCCACACGGAACGGCGGATCAGCCATTCGGCCACACTCTCCAACTCGGGCGCCCTGGGATGGTCGCAGCGGGCCAGACGGTCGCGCAGCTCGGCCACCCGCTCGCGCTGGGCGCGGATGCCGGCTTCGGGACGCTGGTCGGCGGTGATCAAGGCTTCCGCCAGGTCACCGCCGATGCCGGACGCCATCTCCTTCACCAACATCTTCGCGTAGAGCATGAGTTGATCGGCCGCGAGACGCATGCCCAGGCCGAACTCGGCGTTGTCTTCAAAGAGCGAGTTGGACCAGGCCGGCCCGCGCCCGGCGCCATTCACCGTGTACGGGGTGCTGGGCAGGTTCGCACCGTAGATGGATGAGCAGCCGGTGGCGTTGGCCACCAGCATGCGGTCGCCAAAGAGCTGGGTGGCCAGCCGGATGTAGGGGGTTTCGCCACAGCCGGCGCAGGCACCGGAGAACTCGAACAGCGGGTCGAGCAGCATGGCGCCGGGCAAGGTGCCCTGCTTGAGGTGGCTGCGGTCGTATTCAGGCAGGTTCAGGAAGAAGTCAAAATTGGCCTTCTCGGCATCGCGCAGGGGCGCCAGCGGGGCCATGTTGACGGCCAGCCGGCTGATGTTGGACTTGTCATGGATAGGACAGGCCTCGACGCAGTCAGCGCAGCCGGTGCAGTCCTCCGGTGCAACCTGATAGCTGATGCGGGTGCCGATGGGGAAATCCTTGCTCCGGGCCGGCACGTGCTTGAAGGTGGGCGGCGCGTCAGCCGCGGCCTCCTGCGGGAAGGCCCGGGCGCGGATGGCCGAGTGGGGGCAGACGAACACGCACTTGCCACACTGGGTGCACAGATCGGCCTCCCACACCGGGATCTCCAGGGCGATATTGCGCTTCTCGTAGCGGGCCGTACCACTGGGGAAGGTGCCGTCCAGGGGCATGGCGGACACCGGCAGGCGGTTACCCTCGCCCCGGTACACGGGCAGGGTGAAGTCACGCACGAAGGCCGGCAGGTCGTCTGCGGCGGTGCTGTCGGGCACCGCAGCGCCCAGATCCAGCAGGCCGGGAAAGCTGACTTCGTGCAGCCCGGCGAGGGTCAGGTCAATGGCCTTGTGGTTGAGATCGGCGAGGCGCTTGCTCTTCTTGCCGTAGGTCTTGTCCACGGCCTTTTTGATGGCGACCAGGGCGTCGTCCCGGGGCAGGATGCCGGAGATGGCGAAGAAGCAGGTCTGCATGATGGTGTTGATGCGCCGCCCCATGCCTGCCTGCTGGGCCACGGCGTAGGCGTCAATGACCCACAGGCGCAAACCCCGGGACAGGATGCCGGCGCGCATGGCCGCCGGCAGGCTGGCCCACACCGCATCCTTGGCCACTGGCGTGTTGAGCAGGAAGACGCCACCCGGCGCGGCGTGGGCCAACAGGTCGTAGCGCTCCACGAACACGGTCTGGTGGCAGGCCACAAAACCGGCCATGCCCTCCTCCACCAGATAGGCCGCGCGGATCGGGTCGGGGCCGAAGCGCAGGTGCGACACGGTGACCGCTCCGGATTTCTTCGAGTCGTAGACGAAATAGCCCTGGGCATACAGAGCGGTGGCCTCACCGACGATCTTGATGGAGTTCTTGTTGGCCGACACGGTGCCGTCGGCCCCAAGGCCCCAGAACACCGCATGCTGCAGGCGCCGCGAGGCGTCGGTGCGGAAGTCGGCATCCCAGTCCAGGGACAGGTGGGTCACGTCATCCACGATGCCCACGGTGAACTGCCGGCGGGGATGATCCGACAGCAGCTCGTCGAAGACGGTCCGGACCATGCCGGGGGTGAACTCCTTGCTGGCCAGCCCGTAGCGCCCACCGATGATGCGCGGCATCGGACGGCGGCCATCGGCGGCGGCCTCGGCGAAGGCCGTCATCACGTCCTTGTAGAGGGGCTCGCCGCCAGCGCCGGGCTCCTTGCAGCGATCAAGCACGGCAATACGCGTGACGCTGGCCGGGATGGCGGCAAGAAGCGCATCCACCGCCAGGGGGCGGAACAGGCGCAGCTTGAGCAGACCCACCTTGTCACCCCGGGCGGTGAGGTGGGCGACGGTCTCTTCCACGGTCTCGGCGGCGGAGCCCATCACCACGATGAGCCGCTCGGCATCCGCGGCGCCCACGTAGTCGAAGAGCCGGTAATGGCGGCCGGTAAGCGCGGCAAAGCGGTCCATGGCCGTCTGGACGATGGCCGGAAAGGCGTCGTAGCAGGGGTTGATGCGCTCCCGGCTCTGGAAGAACACGTCGGGGTTCTGGGCCGTGCCACGGATCACCGGGTGCTCCGGCGACAGGGCGCGGGCCCGGTGGGCCGCAACCAGCGTGTCGTCGATCATGGCGCGCACGGTGTCCGGCTCCACGGCGACGATCTTGGCGACTTCATGGGAGGTGCGGAAGCCATCGAAAAAGTGGATCACCGGGACGCGCCCGGCCAGAGTCGCGGCCTGGGCGATCAGGGCCATGTCCTGGGCTTCCTGTACCGAGTTGCTGGCCAGCAGCGCGCAACCGGTGGCCCGGCAGGCCATCACGTCAGAGTGGTCGCCGAAGATGGACAGGGCATGGGTGGCCAGGGCGCGGGCCGCCACGTGCAGCACGAAGGGCGTCAGCTCGCCGGCCATCTTGTAGAGGTTGGGAACGAACAGCAGCAGGCCCTGGCTGGCGGTGAAGCTGGTGCCCAGTGCGCCGGACGTGAGCGCTCCGTGGAGCGCACCGGCGGCGCCACCTTCCGACTGCATCTCGATGATCCGCGGTACGACGCCCCACAGGTTGGGCTTGCCTTGGGCAGCCCATTCGTCGGCCCATTCGCCCATGTTGGACGAGGGCGTGATCGGGTAAATGGCGATCACCTCGCTGCCGAGGTAGGCCATGCGTGCGGCGGCTTCATTGCCGTCGAGGTTGAGGTAGGTACTCATTGCGACTCCCTGCTGGAACGTGAGGTGTCTCCCCCATCCGCTGGCCCCGTCTGACGCGGGGATGTGCAGTGCAACAATGCGTCCATATTAGCCGGAGCACCGCGCCGGCACTTGATGTGGCGCAAAGCCGGCGGTCGCCACGCGCAGGGGCGGCGAGAGCTAATCAGTCACCGGCAGAGGCCATCGCCACGCTCACGAGCGGGAAAGGGTGGCGATCCGGCGCTGCAGGGCTTCACACTCACCCTCCAGCCGGGCGCGAATCTCGGCAAACTCCGCCTCCCAGTCAGCGGGGCGCAGAGCCTTGCGATACGCGGGGTCGAGCTGGCCGCTCTGGACAGCGAGAATGAGATCGGCCGCGTGATCCTGCAGGTCGGACAGGCGTCGCCTTAGGGCATCAATGTCATCCAGGGAAACCTCGCAATCCGTGCGCCCGTACCCGTCCAGCTCGCAGCAAACGGCCCGCAGGGCCGCCAGATCGCCGGCACGGTAGGCCTCCTGGAGTTTCTGAAAGCGGGTTCCGGCAGCGGCCTTGTCGGCCTCGGAGACCCGGTCCGGGTGACAACGCATGGCGGCGCTGCGGTAGCGCTGCCGCAGCTCGGCCCGGTCGGCCTCATCCAGCCCGTCCTGGGCCGTACCCGCGTCGTCAGGGTCGGGCTGGCAGGCCTGGTAATCGGCCGCCGCGTCCTGCTCGGCCTGAATGTCTGCAGGGTCACCGGAGCGGGCGGCCTGGAGGCGCAGGCAGGTCAGACGCAGACGCAGGGTGGTTTCGAGGGTCGCCCCCAGGGCCTGGTACTGGGCGATCTGGAAACTCAGCAGGGTTTCATCCATACCCGCCTTGCGGGCCGCCAGTTCGGCAACGCGGGCCTCGAGACCGGCGATCTTCCGGTTCAGCGCCTCCGCCTCGGGATCTTCACGACACTGCATGGCAGTAGCACCCGGCCCTTCGACCGGAACCTCCCGAATCTGCGGCGCGTCGCTGCGGTCTGGGTCCGGAGATGGGGGAGGTGCGAGCTCGACCTCGGGTGGGTCACACGCCATTGGCGCCTCTTCGGCGACCGGCTGCGATGGAGCCGGCTCGCCATCAGCACAACGCTGCCGGGTGCCGATGCGGGTGGAGAGGGTCGCTGTATAGGCGGCCAGAAAACTCAGAATGCTCATCGTCCCTCCAGGAAGCGTTCGGGGCAGGTAAGCCAAAGCCCATGGTCACCGTAAAGCCAGGCCTTGGCAATCGCCACATCAGGGGAATGCACGATTGACCGATGCGACGGCCGCACCTAGTCTCACACTCAGGCATTTCCGCCCGCTCCGGCCTTCCGACCATGCCCGACCCTTCCTGCAAGACCCTACTCCTCGTCTATTACTCCACCACCGGCGCCACACGCCAGATGATCGAGGAGGTGGCACGGGGTGCCGGTAACGAAGCCGGGGTCAGGGTGCGCTTGCTCACCGCCTCCGAAGCCGGCCCGGATGACGTGCTGGCCGCCGATGGCTATGTGTTTGCGACACCGGAAAACCTGGCCGCCATCGCCGGTCTGATGAAGGATTTCTTTGACCGCTGTTACTATCCTGCCCTGGACAGAATCAACGGCCGTCCTTATGCAGCGCTGATCTGCGCCGGCAGTGACGGCAGCAATGCCGCCCGGCAGGTTGCGCGGATCGCCACTGGCTGGCGCCTGCGCGATATTGCGCCGCCATTGATCGTGTGCACCCGGGCCCAGACGCCCGAGGAGATCCTGGCACCCAAACATGTCCCCCCTGCCGACCTGTTGCGGGGTGAGGAGCTGGGCGCGGCCTTTGCGGCGGGCCTGGCCATGGGGGCCTTTTGACCCTCACGGCAGAAACTCGAATTTTTCAAGAACCGTCTGAGCCGTCTCGCGTCGAACAGGCGGACGCCCTTGACCCCATTATTTTCCGACATGCCCCATAACGTTTCCCTCATTGCCCTGATTGCTGCCGGTTTCGGCCTCGCCATGATCCTCGGCCTGATCGCCTCGCGCCTGCGCATGCCACCGCTGGTGGGCTATCTGCTGGCCGGGGTGGCCATCGGCCCGGGGACGCCGGGCTTCGTCGGCGATCTTGCCCTGGCCAGCCAACTGGCGGAGATCGGCGTGATGCTGCTGATGTTCGGGGTGGGTCTGCATTTTTCCCTGGGCGACCTGCTTGCGGTGCGCAAGATCGCCGTGCCCGGTGCGATCGTGCAGATTGCCGCGGCCACCGTGCTGGGCGCTGCCACGGCCCTGTGGTGGGGCTGGCCGGCCGGCGAGGCGGTGGTGTTCGGCCTGGCCCTGTCGGTGGCCAGTACGGTGGTGCTGCTGCGGGCACTGGAAGCCAAGGGCTTGCTGGACTCCACCAACGGGCGCATTGCGGTGGGCTGGCTGGTGGTGGAAGACCTGGCGATGGTGATGGTACTGGTGCTGCTGCCGGCCCTTGCGCCGCTGCTCGGCGGCAACGAGGCAACCCCCGGTGCGGATTACAAGGCGCTGGCTCTGACCATCGGTCTCACCCTGGCCAAGGTCTCCGCCTTCATTGCGCTGATGCTGGTGGTCGGCAGACGGGCTTTCCCGCGGCTGTTGTGGCTGGTGGCCCGTACCGGCTCGCGAGAGCTGTTCACCCTGTGCGTGATCACCGCCGCAGTGGGGGTCGCTTACGCCTCAGCAGTTCTCTTCGATGTGTCCTTCGCCCTGGGGGCGTTCTTTGCCGGCATGATGATGCGTGAATCGGAATTCAGCCATCGTGCGGCGGAAGACTCGCTCCCCTTGCGGGACGCCTTCTCGGTGCTGTTCTTCGTGTCGGTTGGCATGCTTTTCGACCCGAGGGTGCTGATGGACGAACCCCTGCGGGTGCTGGTGGTGGTTGCCATCATCCTGGTGGGCAAGACGGTGGCTGCGGTGGGCCTGGTGCTAGCCTTCCGTTACCCCCTCAACACGGCGCTCACGGTGGGGGCCAGCCTGGCGCAGATCGGCGAGTTCTCCTTCATCCTGGCAGGGCTGGGCCTGAGCCTGGGTCTGCTGAGCCTCGAAGGGCAGAACCTGATCCTGGCCGGGGCGCTGATCTCGATCGCCCTAAATGCGCTGCTCTTTGCCGCTATTGGCCCTGCCCAGTCGTGGGCCCGGGCCCGCTCGGCGTGGGCACGCCAGCTCGACCTGCGCGACGACCCCCGGGCCGCCCTGCCCATGTCCACTGACCGCAAACTGCTGTCCGACCAGGTGGTCCTGGTCGGCTACGGACGGGTTGGCAAGCACATCGCAGCGACCCTGGACCGGGCACACATCCACTACGTAGTGGCAGACAGCAACCGTGAGGTGGTCGAAGCCCTGCGCAAGCGCGGCAAGGCTGCGGTGACAGGAGACGCCTCCGACCCCATCGTGCTGGTCCAGGCCCACATCACCAAGGCCGCCATGCTCGTGGTGACCATTCCCGATCCGGTGTCCAGCCGCAAGATGGTGGATATTGCGCGCAAGCTCAATCCCGACATCGAGGCTGTGCTCCGCTCGGAAACTGAAGACGGCGCCGCCCTGTTACGCAAGGAGAAGTTGGGAGAGGTTTTTGTTGCCGAGCAGGAACTGGCTGTGAGCATGGCTCGGCATGTAGCCGGCCGTCTGACGGAACAACCGGCTCACTGACAACGCTTCTGCGCGGGAAACCGCGCCTGAGATATCACCTAGCCCGCCACTCCGTGGGACTACAGCCCATTTCCTGGCGGAACATGTATGTAAAGGCCGAGGTCGAGGCATAGCCCAACTCCAGGGCGATCTCGGTCACACTGCGCTCCGCTCCGAGCCATTCCAGGGCGCGAAACAGACGCAGGCGATGGCGCCATTCACGCAGGCTCATCCCCAGCTCCCGCTCGAAACGCCGGGCCAGGGTGCGGGCCGAAGCCCCCAGCTCTGCACCCCATTCATCCACCCCTCGCGGATCGGACGGGCTGGCATAAAGCGCCTCGCACACCCTGCGCAGCGCGAGGCTGCGGGGCCACGGCAGGCGCAGATCCTGTACCGGCAGACGACGCAGCTGATCGAGGATGAGCTGATTCACCCGACTGATGTAGCGCGCTTCCTCTCCCCGCCGGTCGATATCGACCAACTCGACGATCAAGGCCCGCAGGAATGGCGTGACAGAGAGAACGGTGCACGTGCGGGGCATTCCCAGGTCGGGCTGGTCGGCCACATACAGATTGCGGAACTCCGCACCGTGAAGGGCGCCCGTCGTATGCATGACGCCGGTCGGAACCCAGATCGCCTGTTCGGGGGTGATCACATACCAACTGTCCTCCACCGTCACCACCAGGGTGCCCGCTGTTGCGTAAACAAACTGGTTCCAGCGATGGGAATGCACGGGAAAGATGTGCCGCGCAGGCAGGCACTGGGAGCGCAGCAATACCGGCCGGGAGAGACTCTCGATGTCGGGTACGTCTACTGATGTCCAGCCAGCGTCAAAATTCATCGATGCAATCTCCTGATGTGTCAGTTCATCAACACATAAAGTCATGCTATCGAAAGCACCGCTCCGCGCCAAGCATTAGCATGATTGACATAAAACCCCAAAAAGAGAGAACAGCATGCAAGCGTCCAACACCCTTTCAACTCCCGGTACAGCCGATCGATACCGGGTGATTTTTGCAGGCATCTGCGCCCTCATCCTGACGGTGGGGCTTGCGCGTTTCGCCTACACCCCGCTGCTGCCCATCATGCGGGGAGAAGCGGGCCTGACCGATCTGGCCGGGGGCTGGCTGGCGACCTTCAATTACGTGGGCTACATCACAGGCGCGCTGATTGCCGCCACCATCAGCGATCTGAGCCGCAAGTTCCAGCTGTACCGAATCGGCCTCGTCGTCGCCGTCGTCAGTACCGCCGCGATGGGCATGACGCAGGATATCAACCTGTGGGTCGCCCTGCGCTTCGTGTCGGGACTCTCAAGCACCGCAGGCCTGTTGATTGCGTCCGGCCTGGTCCTGAACTGGCTCATTCGCCACGGTCATCGCCCTGAACTCGGCCTGCATTTCGCTGGCATCGGGCTGGGTATCGTGGTCTCCGGGCTGGCCGTGGCCGCCATGGTCGGAAATCTCGCCTGGGACGGCCAGTGGATCGGACTCGGTCTTCTCGGCGTCGCGTTCTTTCTTCCTGCCTGGTTCTGGCTACCGGCGCCGGCAGCCGTCACCGCACAGACAAACAGAGCGCTGCCGCCTGCACCTTCCAGACGCTGGATGCAGTTGTTCATCGCCGCCTATTTCTGTGCAGGCTTCGGCTATGTGATCAGCGCCACCTTCATCGTTGCCATCGTCGAAAAACTCCCTCTTCTTGCCGGAAAGGGCGGCTGGGTATGGGTCATCGTCGGACTCGCGGCGGCACCGTCCTGCTTCCTGTGGGATCGCATTGCCAATAATCTGGGGCAGATCCCTGCCCTGCTCCTGGCCTATGGCTTGCAGATCGTCTCCATCCTGCTGCCTGCGCTGAGTGACGGAACTGCTGCCAACTTGGCCAGCGCCGTACTGTATGGCGGCACCTTCGTCGGTATCGTCAGCCTGACCCTCTCCATCATCGGCCGCTGCTTCCCTGCCAATCCCGCCAAGGCCATGGCCCGGCTGACCCTCAGCTACGGCGTAGCCCAGATTGTCGCCCCCGCCATGGCCGGCTACATTGCCACCGCAACAGGCAGCTATCAGGGCGCTCTGATCGTCGCCGCCTGGGTCATGGCCGCAGGCATGCTCTTGCTGGTCGCTTTACAGCGGCAAACCCAACCTGACGACTAAACGACCCGAGTCAGAAAATAGCCCGCCAGGCATAGACAAAGCCCAGCCGTCACAACCCATGCTGCAAACGACGGCTTTCTGGAGAGCATAAGGCTTCACACCAAAAGTGAGGTCTGAATCGCCCCAGGTTTAGCGGAGACCATTTAGTTAGATTCAGACCATGGCAGCCTGACCGGCTTGCCTCAGCTTCAGCTGGCGGCATATCGCCAATCGGTGCAAGCAAACGATGATGATTGAACCAGGCTACCCGCTAGAGAGTTGGCAGCTCGAGGGCTGCAGCGCTCTTCCACGGCCCGCGGCGATGGACCAACTCCGCTTTATAGAGTCCATTGATCGTTTCGCCAAGGCGTCATCATAGCTGTCGCCCTTGCCGTCAACAGAAGGTTCTATACCGGTTTCGTAAGCCCCCAGCAAACGCACCTTCCCCCGACCACTTAGCTCGCTAAACATAGTGTCCACTACACATTAGAAGTGGACACTTACATGACCATCACCCAGCCCCGCCGTACCCGTCGCACCCACTCCGAAGCGTTCAAGCAGTCCCTGATCGAAGCCTGCGGCGAGCCCGGTGCCTCGGTCGCGGGTGTTGCGCTGGCCAACGGGATCAACGCCAACCAGCTTCGGCGCTGGATGCGCGAGCGAGGCATCGCGCCGCCCGAGTTGTCCTGCCTGCCTTTACGCCCAGCAACGTCCGAGGCCATCGGCGGTTTCGTCCCGGTGCAACTTACCCAGAGCACCCATACGCCTATCCGCATGGAACTGCGCAAAGGCACAGCGATCGCGTCACGGTTGAGTAGCCCACGCCCTCGGCCGTGACCTGCGGTGCCTGGCTGCGCGAGTGGCTCGGGTGATCCGGGTCGAGACCCTGTGTCTGTCGGTAGTGCCCCTCGTCATGCGCGCCGGCATGGACACGCTCCTCGCCCAGGTGGAGCAAGTCTTTGGCAAGGCGCGGCCGCATCACGCTTATCTCGTCGCCAACCGACGCGGCCGCATCGTCCCGATACTGGCTGACGAAGGCGTCTGTCTGGCCAGCGAATCGACCTTCGACCGCCTTCTGCGCGAAACTGGCCAGACGACTCACCCGGGGCGCGCCAAAGCGCCCGGGGCCTCCCGCCCGCCGAGCCCCCACATCGCCACGGTACCGCGCCAGGTGTGGTGCTGGGACATGACCATCTGCGGGCCACGGTGGGCGGACGCTGGTTCCATCTATATCGGATCCTGGGTCTCTAAAGCCGCAAGATCGTCGGCGGGGAAGTGGATGACACCGACACCGCCGCCGCCGATGTAGTGCGTCGCACGGGGCCTTTCCTGTGCTGCATGCCGACGAGAGACCGGTGGAGGTGCTGGAGGCTGGGGCTGGCTCGTTGATGTGCTGCTGCATCGCTGGCAAGCTGGTAGGG
>NZ_JBIJDC010000072.1:0-23854 GCF_044344315.1 Zoogloea sp.
TGACGGCTTATAACCTCGGGCGGGCGCTGGCGTACGCCCGCCGGCGGCGCTTTTGGGCCCTCGTATTGCGTTTGGCGTGCCCTCTGAGCAGGCTTTGCCCGCCAACGAGACAATGGCGTGGGCGGCTCACCGGCAGGCGCCCAGCGGCGCTACGCGTCCGATTGACCCCGGCGTAGCCTGGTTTGGCGTGAAATGCGGGGGTGAAAAGGGATTTACAACACCCTCTTCAGTCGCCCACCGCGGCTCCACACCACCCCAGACACATAAACGCCGGACGAACCCGACCCCATCCAAAGGCAAAACAGGAAACTCAATGGCCAGCATCACCCTCTTCACCGGCGTCATCCGGCCGCTGCCCGAAACCGGGCGCCCCACCGGCATCTACAAAACCCGGGTGGAGCAGCCCATCGCCCTGGGTCACGAGGGCTTTGCCGGCGATCAGCAGGCCGACCGGCGCGTCCATGGCGGGCCCGACAAGGCCGTGCATCTCTACCCCGCCCGGCACTACCCCCGCCTTGCCCAGCGCTTTCCGGATGTGGCCGCCCAGCTCGTACCCGGCGCCCTCGGCGAGAACCTGTCCACCCCCGACCTGGACGAAGCGGACGTACGCATCGGCGAACTGTGGCAGCTGGGTCGTGCCGTGCTGCAGGTGTGCCAGCCCCGCAACCCCTGCTGGAAGATCGACGAGCGCTTTGGCGCCGACGGCATGGCCGGCTTCATCGCCGAACACCTGCTCACCGGCTGGTACTGGCGCGTGGTGCAGCCCGGCCACGTGAGCCCCGGCGACACCCTGGACCGGCTGCACGCCGCACCCCAGGCCCCGACCCTGCGCGAAGCCCAGCTGCTGTGGCAGGCCCACCGCCCGCCCCTGGCCGAGCTGGCGCGCCTGGCCGACACCCCCGGGCTGGCCCGCGCCTGGCGGGACAAGATCGTGCAGCGCCTCACCTGGCTCAAGCAATGAGCCAGTCGGTTTTCTGGCGAGACCCGGCGCTGCCCTTTGTGGAGCTGCGCCAGGTGGAGGACGGGCGCAGCCTCTGCTACGCCCCCCACAGCCACCTGGAGTGGTCCATGGGCGCCATCACCCGGGGCGAGAGCACCTTTGTGCTGACCGACCGGGAACACCAGGTCGAGGCGGGCACGCTGGTTTTCATCAACCCCGACCGGATGCACGTCTGCAACCCCATCGAAGGCCGGCCCTGGGCCTATCTCATGCTGTACCTGGATGCGGGCTGGCTGGCCGCGCAGCGCTTCCGGCTGGGCCTGTCGGCGTCGCCCGACTGGCACGATCTGGCCCCCGACGTCATGCGCGCGCCCGAGGTCTTCAATGCCTTTGTCGGCCTTGCCGCAAGGCTGTTCGACCCCGGCCCGCCCGCCGCCGCCAAAGCGGATGCGCTGCTCGACTTCCTGGCTCTGCTGCTGCCCCGGCTCAGCACCGCCGAGGCGCCAGACGTGCCCGCCAACCTGGAAGCCCTGGCCGACTACCTGGGTGGGGATCAGGCCGCCGAAGACATGTCGCTGGAGGCGATGTCCCGCCGGGCCGGGGTGAGCCCCGGGCATCTGATCCGGCGCTTCAAGCAGCACTTCGGGATGACGCCCCACGCCTACGTGATCAACCGCCGGGTGCAGCGCGGCCAGCGGGCCCTGCGCCAGGGCCGGGCGATCGTGGATGCCGCCCTCGACAGCGGCTTTGCCGACCAGCCCCATTTTCAGCGCATGTTCAAGCGCCTGCTGGCCCTTACTCCCCGGCAATACCGCCGGAGCTCAGGGCCACAGCAGAAAGACGCAGCTCCCGGCGAGCAGGGCCGCCAGGCCCCGGTTGAGCCGGCGTAAGACCCGCGGCGTGGTGCTCAGGCGCCGGAACGCCGCGCCCGCATACACCCAGCAACCGAGCGACAGCCAGCAGATCGGCGCATAGAGCCCGGCAAACACCGCCAGCTCCTCGGGCCGCGCCGCGTGGGTGTAGGCACCCACCCCCGACGCCGCCGCCAGCCAGGCCTTGGGGTTGAGCCACTGCATCAGCGCACCGGCCACAAACCCCGGCGGCGTGTCCTGATCCCTGCCCGCCAGCTCACCCGAATCGCGGGCCAGCTGCCAGCTCAGGTAAAGCAGAAAGGCCACCGCCGCCCAGCGCATCAGCGCCGCCAGCCCGGGCTGCTGCAACAACACCCCGGCCAGCCCCAGCCCCACCGCCACAAACAGGCAGATGAAACCCAGCGTGGCACCGCTCACAAAGCCCAGGCTCGCCCGCACTCCATGCCGCGTCCCGCTGCCCAGGCACACCATATTTACCGGTCCCGGCGACAGCGAAGCCGCCAGGGCAAAGGCGGACATCGGAAGAATGAGAGAGAGATCCATGCGCGTAATCCGGAAAGTCGGGGTAGGGCATGGTGGGGCTTGGGGGGAGGCGGGGTATTGAAGGAAATTGCGCTGGGCGCGCGGTGGCGATGACTGCCGTGCGATCACCCCAGGCAACGGGCCAGCCAGACCGAATGAAAGCCGCAGGCCGGGTCCTCCGGCACGAAGTCGAGCACCTCGAAGCCATGCGCATCGAGCAGGCTCCGATATGCCTCCGGCGCCAGGCTGGCATGGAATAGCGGCTCCCCCTCGAACTCCCCGATCGCCTCACCGTGGGACGGCCCACTGGTGAACATCAGCATCGCCCCCGGCACCGCGTGCGCCGCGAAAACCGGAAACATCGCCCGCTGATCCGCGTGGCTCAGGTGAAAGAAACTGTCCCAGGCCAGCACCCCCGCAAACCTGCGCCCAAGCGCGAGCGTCCGCATGTCGCCCTGCATCCACTCCTGGGTGGGCTGCAGGGCACGGGCATGCGCCAGCATCGCCGCCGCGCTGTCGATGCCGGTGATCGCAAAGCCCCGCTGCGCCAGCCACCGCGCCATAGGCTGACCCGTGCCGCAGCCCAGGTCCAGCACGCAGGCCCCATCGGGCAGGCTGGCGGAGAAACGCGTCAGCCAGGCTTCTTCCAGTGACGCATGGGGCGAGCGGCGCCGATGCCAGGCGTCGGCGTGGCGGTCGTAGAGCGGGATGATGGTGGCGGAGAGGGGAGGGGGCATGGGGGGATGTGGGCGAGTCATCTATGAGCCACCTCGGCCGCGCAACTTAACATGACTTCCTGTCCCGTCCTGACAGGCAAGACTCTTTGCGCAGGACCTGAGTCCCGGCCATCGAGTGGCAACGCAATAAGTCTGCTTGTTTCACGGAGCAATGATCCATTCAGCGTCCATGTTGCTACCGTGCCTTCCGTCGTTTCAAGGCAGCAGCACCCCAACCGAGTGGAATGGGTCACTGCCGAGCTGTGGCATGTCGTGCGATTCTCTCGACCGAGTGAAAGACGTTCTCGGTTAGTTCGATTGCAGCAAAACGCAGTACATTTGCAGGACATCCACTGCAGGAGTGCGCCATGAAGCGCCCTAAGGACGAAACCTTGTCCATCCGTACCTCGGCAGACATCAAGCAACTGCTACGCATAGCAGCAGAAGGGGAGCACCGTTCCATAGCATCAATGATGGAAGTGCTGATCTTGAACTACGCGCAAGAGCATGGCCTGAAGGCAGACGTGCAGACTATGGCAAGGACGAAAAAGAAGAAGGGAAGCGATGGAGCTCATTGACAACATCAGTCGTCTTCTTGGTGACGACCTGAAGCAAACCCTCAACCCAGGTGCGCGATTGAAGATCGCCGCGTCCTGCTTTTCGATGTATGCCTTTGAGGCTCTGAAGGCGGAGTTGGAGAAGATCGAGGAGCTGAATTTCATCTTCACTTCGCCGACCTTCGTGGCCAACGAAGTCACCGACAGAATCCGCAAGGAGCGCCGGGAGTTCCACATTCCTAAGGTGGATCATGAGCGCAGCCTGTACGGCAGCGAGTTCGAAATCCAGTTGCGCAACAAGCTGACCCAGCGTGCGATTGCCAAGGAGTGTGCTGACTGGATGCGGCGTAAAGCCCGTTTCAAGAGCAACCGGACCAAGGCTCCCATGCAGCAATTTGCCTGCGTGCAGGCTCGGAGTTGCGAAAGTGGGGATACCGCCTACATGCCGTTGCATGGATTCACGGCAGTTGACCTGGGCTACCAGCCGGGCAATGCGGTGTCGAACCTCGTCAACAAGATGAACGAGCCGACCTTTGCTGCCACTTATCTCAGCTTGTTCGACCAAATCTGGAACGACCCCGAAAAGCTGGAAGATGTGACACAGCGAATATGCGATCACATCGCTTCTGTCTATCAGGAGAATTCGCCCGAGAGCATCTACTTCCTGATGCTCTACAACATCTTCAGCGAGTTCCTGGACGACATCGATGAGGACGTGCTGCCCAACGATCGCACAGGCTACCAAGGCACGCTGATCTGGCAGAAGCTCTTTAACTATCAGAGGGATGCGGCCACAGGCATCATCAACAAGCTGGAGACCTACAGCGGCTGCATCCTGGCCGACAGCGTAGGCCTGGGCAAGACCTTCACTGCGCTGGCTGTGATCAAGTATTACGAGCTGCGCAACCGTTCAGTGTTGGTTCTTTGCCCGAAGAAGCTGGCGGACAACTGGCTCAATTACAACCGAAACCTGAAGACCAATATCTTCGCCAAGGATCGGTTCAATTACGACGTGCTCTGCCATACCGATCTCAGCCGCACCAGCGGTGAGTCGTTTGGCACACCGCTGAACCGCATCAACTGGGGTAACTACGACCTCGTGGTCATCGATGAGTCACACAATTTCCGCAACAACGATGCCTACAAGGACAAGGAGACGCGCTACCAGAAGCTGATGAACAAGGTCATCCGGGAAGGCGTGAAGACTAAAGTGCTGATGCTCTCGGCCACTCCGGTAAACAACCGCTTCAACGATCTGCGCAACCAGTTGGCCTTGGCCTACGAAGGCGAGTCGGAAAACCTCAGCAAGAAGCTCAAGATTAGCAAGAGCGTGGAAGAGGTTTTCCGAAGCGCACAGGCCGCCTTCACCGTATGGTCGAAGCTGCCGCCAGAGGAGCGCACCGCCCGCGCCATTCTGGATTCGCTGGACTTTGATTTCTTCGAGCTGCTGGACAGCGTAACCATCGCACGCTCCCGCAAGCACATCCAGACCTTCTACGACACGAAGGACATCGGTCAATTTCCCGAGCGCCGCAAGCCGCGTTCCTTCCATTGCCCGCTGACCCAGCGCACGGATGTGCTGGGCTTCAACGAGATTTTCCAACAACTTTCACTGCTGAAGCTGTCCGTCTACACGCCAGCGGCCTACATCCTTCAAAGTCGGGTCAAAAAGTACATCGACCTCTACAACGCACAGTCGGGCGACAAGAAAGAAAACCTCAGCCTGTACGGTCGCGAGAAGGGCCTGCAGGCTCTGATGACCACGAACTTGCTCAAGCGCCTGGAAAGCTCCATCGAATCCTTCCGGCTGACCTTGCGCTCCCTGCGTGGCAATCACGCCAACACGCTGGCGACCATCCGCCGCTTCAACGAAGGTGGCGGTGTCGCCGATATCGCGGACCTCTCAGAGGTCCTGGAAAACCTGGATGCCGAAGACGACGATCTGTCGATGCTGAACGGTGGTGAAATTGGCGGTAAGGTCAAGATCAGCTTGGCCGACATGGACTTGCCTTCTTGGGAGCACGATCTGAGCGTTGATCTGGAGATCATCGATGCCCTGCTGGTTTCGATGGACAAGATCACCCCCGAGGACGACGCCAAGCTGCAGCACCTGAAAGCGCAAGTGCTGGACAAGATCTCCAACCCGATCAACCCCGGCAACAAGAAGATCATCATCTTTACGGCTTTCGCCGATACCGCCGATTACCTGTATGCCAACCTTGCGCCGGAGTTGCTGATACAGCAGCAACTCCATAGCGCCAAAGTCACGGGGACAGGCTCGCCCAAATCCACGCTCAAGAAGAGCTATGACTTTCAGGAGTTGCTAACCCTGTTTTCGCCGCGATCCAAGTCGAAGGCCCAGGTGCTCCCACAAGAGCCGGCAGAAATCGACTTGCTGATCGGTACGGACTGCATATCCGAAGGCCAGAACCTTCAGGACTGCGACTACCTGATCAATTACGACATCCACTGGAACCCGGTCCGTATCATTCAGCGCTTCGGGCGTGTTGACCGCATTGGCTCGCTCAACGCCAGCATCCAGTTGGTGAACTATTGGCCTGACATCTCGCTCGACGAATACATCAACCTGAAAGAGCGGGTTGAGAGCCGGATGATGATTGCTGACGTGACGGCGACAGGCGACGACAATGTGCTTTCCGCGCAGGCGAACGATGTCACCTACCGCAAGGAACAGCTGCGCCGTCTGCAGGAAGAAGTGATCGAGCTGGAGGACCTGAAAACCGGCGTGTCGATCACCGATCTGGGACTCAACGACTTCCGCATGGACTTGCTCAACTACGTAAAGGCACATGGCGAACCCAGCCATGTGCCTAACGGTATGCATGCCGTCGTGCCCGCGAATCCCGCCTTAGGTCTGGAGCCGGGCGTAATCTTTACCTTGCGCAACCGCAATCCCGAGGTCAACGTCAGCCAGCACAACCGCCTGCACCCTTACTACCTCATCTACATCGGGTGCGACGGCAAGGTCATCAACGATCACACCGAAGTGAAACGCCTGCTGGACCTCGTGCGCAGCGGCTGCAAGGGTCACACTGAACCCATCCCCGCAGCCTGCCAATCCTTTAATAAGGAAACGAGCGACGGCAGGAACATGCAAAGCTATTCGGAGCTGTTGAGCAAGGCCATCAGTTCCATGATTGAAGTGAAGGAAGAAAAGGATCTGGACAGCCTATTCAGCGGTGGCAGGACCACCGCGCTGGTCAATACCATTGCTGGACTGGACGACTTCGAACTGATCACCTTCCTCGTGATTCAGGAGGCAGGATGAGTCTGCCCGCCCGGTTCGAATCGAATGCCGCATTCATCAACTACCCGAAGCAGGCCGCTTTCGGCCGCACCCTGCCAAAGAACAAGATCTACGAACACAGCGGTGCCAATACGAGGCTGAAGAACTTGTTCGTCGAGCAGGTGGAGCAGATCGTCTGGCAATACAAGTTGGCACCGGAAACGATTAACCTGCCCGCCAAACCGGGAGTACCAGAGCTTCAGATTTTCTCGATCCAGCTCAAGACGCCGGAGCTGAATCTGGACGTTTTACGTTGCGTCGATGGCGCGGTGCAGTTTCCCATCATCTTCGAGCTGAGCTTTGATGGCCGAACGCAGGTGATTGCAGCTTACAAGCGCCCGAACGAGTCAGACGCCAGCCGTTGGGTCTTGAGCGACTATTTTGCGACGGCCTGGTTGCCGAGTGACATCGAACGCGCCGCCATGCCCTTGGCACTCGATTTGGGCGGCTTATATGAGCAGGCGCTTCACCGCCTGATCCCTACGCCTGCGCGCCCACAAGAAAGCCTCGCTGACTTGGTCGCCCGCGTCGAACTGGTTGCAGCCAAGCAGCGTGAGGTCGAGAAAGCCGCAAGCCGACTTGCCAAAGAAAAACAATTCAACCGCAAGGTAGAGATCAACGCGCACTTGCGGCAGCTTAAAAATGAACTTGAAGAATTGACCGGGAGGGAGAGTGCATGACGCAGAGCCTGAATGACGAATCGAGGAAACACATCGAGCAGGTCGCTGGCGAAGCGTTGGCGCAACTCGAAAGCATTGCTGAAACAGCCAAGAACAAGCTGCACGATGGGCGGACACTGGGTTCCGATGCGCTGGCAAGCATCAACACGATGACATCCAGTTCAGCCATCCAAAGGCTGGATCAGATCAGTCAGGCGAACCGTGAAAGCTATCAGGTGCTGGTGGCAGAGCCTGCCATCGCCCGCGTAGTGGTGGCTGATGAAGAGGGAGAAGAAAAAACCTACTACATCTGCCGCACGACGCCGGTATCGGGCTTTCCCAATTTGGCTAGCTACCGCGCGCCTGTTGGACGATTGGCCTCATTGGCAATTGGCGCAGAGTTCACGCTTCCCAATGGAACCGTCGTTGAGGTTCTTGAGCGAGCCCAGCTTCGGCCCAATGCGCTTGCCGACGGGTGGGATTCTCGCGACACCGTGGTCGAAGCCGAACATTTTGGGCCGTTCACCATCGAGTCGCTGCGCGCGCTGCTGACCGAGGTTGCGGGGGAAGAAGTCACCGAAGACATTCTGGGCCAATTGCTGGCCGAGGAGACTGTCAAGGCCAACATCATCGATGGCGTTCGTCGCAGCGTCATCACCAAGATGGGATTGCGGGATCAGCCGATCCTTGATCAATACCAGGACGAGATTTTCCGCCTCCCTCTCGACAAGCGCCTTTTGATCCTGGGCCCGCCCGGCACAGGCAAGACGACAACCCTGATTCGCCGCCTCGGCCAAAAACTCGATACCGCCTTCCTGGAAGAAGGCGAACAACATCTAGTTGAAACAGTCGCGTCAGCCCAAGGCATCGCACACGCCAACAGCTGGCTGATGTTCACACCTACGGAATTGCTGAAGCAGTACCTGAAGGAGGCTTTTGCGCGTGAAGGTGTTCCCGCTTCGGATCTGCGCATCAGAACGTGGCAGGACTATCGACGCGAACTGGCCCGAAATGCATTTGGCGTTCTCAGAACGGCCTCCGGTGGTGGCACCTTTGTCCTGAAGGATGGATTGGCCAGCTTGAGCGAGGCGGCACTAGAGCGACCCATTCAATGGTTTGACGACTTCGATGCATGGCAGCGCAAGGCCTATGTGCAAGAGCTGCATGACGCCGCAACCCAGCTCCACGATGCCAAAACTCCCGAGGTCCTGATTCTAGGCGCACGTTTGCAAGACATCTTGTCTCGGGCGGCCGATGGCGCACTGGCTTCCATGTTTGGGTCTCTGGCGGGAGAGATTGCCACAGTGCAGACGCTCGTCATCAGTCTGAAGGAGGGCTCAGACAAAAAAATTCGGGAGTCTTTGAATCTTCAATTGAATCGCGACAAGAGCTTTATCGCGAGTCTCGGGAGATTTGTTGAAAGTCTTCAACAGCAGTCGAGCATTGTAGAAGCTGATGAAGACCTAGACGAGGAAGATGATGAGCTGAGTGCCCCTAAGACCCCCGTCGAGAAGATAGTTGCTGCATACAACCTCGCTGTGCGTGCCCAAGCGAGGGCGGTCGCATCCAAGCGAACAGTCAGCAAGGCATCTCGTAACGGCAAGATCATAGAGTGGTTGGGGGAGCGTGGCCTGACAGAGGCGGATCGCGCCGAGGTGGGTGCAAGCCTTTTGGTGCAGGCCAGTGCCCGCCGCTTCGTCATCCCGGTCAAGCGCTACCTCGACGGCATCCCGAAGCGCTACCGCGCGTTCAGGCGCGAACGCCAACCGGCAAACACCTGGTATCGCCATGAAGGCTTTGAGGCACGCGACATCCACCCGCTGGAGTTGGATATCGCATTGCTCACGATCTTGCGCGGCGCAGGCGACCTGATCAGTCGGCCCAACGTACTGCGCGACATCGATAGTCCCGCCTGGTCATCGCTCCAGCCTATCCTTGGGCATTACCGCAACCAGATCCTGGTGGATGAGGCGACGGACTTCTCGCCCATCCAGCTTGCCAGCATGGCGGCGCTGGCGCATCCGCGACTGCGCTCATTCTTCGCCTGTGGCGACTTCAATCAACGCCTGACCACCTGGGGCGCACGCTCTGCTGACGACTTGAAGTGGGTCTTCGCCGATTTCGACATCAAGGAGATCACTGTCTCCTACCGGCAGAGCAAGCAGCTGAACGATCTGGCCCGTGCCATGATCCGCGCCGTCGGGGGAACCGAGCAAAACGCCAGCTTGCCTGCGCATATGGACAGTGTGGGCGTTGCGCCAGCCTTGCTGGAGCACGCCACAAACGCAGAATCCATTGTCAGTTGGCTGGCGGATCGCATTCGCGAGATAGAGCGCTTTGTCGGCCAGTTGCCATCCACTGCCATTTTTGTGAACACCGAGGACGACGTTGCTCCGGTGGCCGACGCGCTGAACGCCGCCTTGGCGGAGCACAACATCCAGGTCATCGCCTGTCGAGAGGGTCAGGCTGTGGGGCAGGAAAGCAACGTGCGCGTGTTCGACATCCAGCACATCAAAGGCCTGGAATTCGAGGCGGTGTTCTTTGTCGGCATTGACCAGCTCGCCACGCTGCACCCGGCGCTGTTCGACAAATACCTGTACGTCGGCACCACCCGCGCGGCCACCTACTTGGGTGTGACTTGTCAGGGCACCTTGCCATCCGCCATCGAGAGTCTGCGCACGCACTTTTGCCAAGACTGGCAGCAGGGCGACTGAACATACCAACACGAACGTGAATTGAGAGCCACTAAATACTGGCGACCAGAGGAAAAGAACATGGAAAAGTTAAAAATGCATTCACCCAATCTCACGCAGGACAACATCGCCCGTGTTCGTGACCTGTTTCCTGGTTGCGTCACCGAAGCCAAGGGCGAGGACGGCACCGTGAAGCTGGCGGTAGATTTCGACCAGTTGCGGCAAGAGCTTGCTGAGTCGATTGTGGAAGGGCCGCAGGAACGCTACCACCTGAACTGGCCAGGAAAGCGCGAAGCCTTGCTCGCGGCCAACGCGCCCATTGCAAAGACGCTACGTCCTTGCCGCGAGGAAAGCGTGGACTTCGATACCACGAAGAACTTGTTCATCGAAGGCGATAACCTCGACGCGCTGAAGCTGTTACAGGAGACTTACCTCGGCCAGATTAAGCTGATTTACATAGACCCGCCGTACAATACAGGAAATGATTTCATTTATAACGATGATTTTGCGGAGAGTGCACATGAGTATCTCCGTCGCTCCAATCAAGTTGACGCCGAAGGGAATCGTTTAGTAGCCAACGCAGCATCCAATGGTCGCTTCCACTCGGATTGGCTAAGCATGATTTATCCGCGCCTCAAGACCGCACGAAATCTGCTTGCCGATGATGGCGTGTTGTTTGTCTCCGCCGACTATCACGAATCTGCAAATCTTCGCAGGCTCTGCGACGAAATTTTCGGTGATCAGAATTTTCAAGCTGATATTTCTTGGCAAAAAAGATATACGCGAAGCAACAACACACAGGACTTTACGACAGTCGTAGAGCACATTCTTGTCTACAGCAGATCTGATGCGTTTGTCGTAAATCTACTCCCTCGTACGGACGAAGCTGATGGCCGCTATTTGAATCCAGATAATGATCCACGCGGCCCATGGAAGGGAGCATCTTTCCTAAACCCCGCAACTCCGGAACAGCGCCCGAATCTTTGCTATCCAATTACGAACCCAAATACTGGTAGTGCCGCGACCCCAACTACAAATGCTTGGCGTCGTTCGAAAGAAGAATTTGATCGATTACAGAACGAAGGTCTCCTTTATTGGGGGGCGGATGGCAGTTCACCGGTCCCATCGATAAAGATGTTTCTTACAGAGGCGCGTGGGCTCACACCAATCAATTTCTGGGAACACACTTACGCCGGGAACACGGATGATGGAACTCGCGATGTTTCATCACTATTCGGAAGCAGGGTTTTCGATAACCCAAAGCCTGTTCAGCTGATGAAACGCATCCTAGAGCATGCAACAACTTCTGATTCGATCATTCTTGACTTCTTTGCAGGCTCAGGAAGCATGGCCCATGCAGTTTTGGAAAAGAACGCGGAAGATGGTGGAACTCGTAGATTCATCATGGTCCAAATCGATGAAAAGACTCCAGATGATTCAACGGCAAACAAAGTCGGATTTAACACCATTGCGGAAGTGAGCAAAGAACGTATTCGTCGCGCTAGCAAGAAAGTCGGAGAAGAAGGAGCTAAGGTGGACCTTGGTTTCCGCGTCCTCAAAATCGACACTTCCAACATGGCTGACATCTATTACGCGCCCGATGCACTCGACAAGGCCAAGTTTGACCTGTTCGTCGATAACATCAAGCCCGACCGCATGCCCGAAGACCTGCTGTTCCAGGTGATGCTGGATTGGGGTGTCGATCTGGCCCTGCCCATCACCAAGCAGTCCATTCAAGGCAAGGAGGTGTTCTTTGTCGATGGCAACGCACTTGCCGCCTGCTTCGACGCCAGCGGCAGCATTGACGAAGCCTTTGTGAAGGAACTGGCCAAGCATCAGCCGCTGCGCGTGGTGTTCCGCGACGCGGGCTACAAGAACAGCGCGGTCAAGATCAACGTCGAGCAGATTTTCAAGCTCTTGTCGCCCGCCACCGAAGTGAAATGCATCTGAGGGGCGTGTGATGAAACTCAAATTCAAGACACAGGCTTATCAGACAGCGGCGGTGCAAGCCGTGGTCGACTGCTTCAAAGGGCAGCCGCCCGCGACGGCGGAGGCCATCAGCTACCGCATCGATCCGGGCAAGGCCAAGAAAGGCGTCGAGGACCTGTTTGCAGAGAGCGGGTTCAAGAACGCCGACCTGAAGCTGACGGATATTGCACTGCTGGAGAACATCACCCAGGTTCAGCATCAACAGAACCTGCCTCAGTCCAGTGCGTTGGTGCAAACCAAGGTCAGCCGGGTCAATCTCGACATCGAGATGGAAACCGGCACGGGCAAGACCTATTGCTACATCAAGACCATCTTCGAGCTGAACAAGCAGTACGGCTGGAGCAAGTTCATCATCGTGGTGCCCAGCATTGCCATCCGCGAAGGCGTGGCCAAGTCGCTGGAGATCACCGCCGAGCACTTTCTGGAGACCTACCACAAGAAGGCACGCTTCTTTATCTACAACTCCAAGCAGCTGCATCACCTTGAGAGCTTTTCGTCGGACGCGGGCATCAACGTGATGGTGATCAACGTGCAGGCATTTGCCGCACGAGGCGCGGACAACCGGCGTATCTACGATGTACTGGACGACTTTCAGTCTCGCCGACCGATTGATGTGATAAGCGCCAACCGACCGATTCTGATACTGGACGAGCCCCAGAAAATGGAGGGTGCGGCAACCCTGAAGTCCTTGGAGGAATTCAAGGCCTTGATGGTGTTGCGTTACTCGGCTACCCACAAGACCACGCACAACAAGATCCACCGGCTGGACGCCCTGGACGCATACAACCAGAAGCTGGTGAAGAAGATCGCCGTGCGCGGCATCTCAGTGAAGGGGCTGGCGGGTACCAATGCCTATCTGTACCTGCAGTCCATCGAGATTTCGAGCAAGGCGCCGGTGGCCCGCGTTGAGTTCGAGCAGAAACTGAAAAGCGGCGAGATCAAGCGCGTGGTGCGCAAGATCTCCAAAGGTGACAACCTCTTCTCCGATGGTTTTTCAAACGAGCTGGATCAGTACCGTGGCTATGTGGTCGCGGACATCAACGCCAACACCGACACCTTGAGCTTCACCAACGGCGTTGAGCTATTTGTTGGCGAAGCCATCGGAGACGTGAACGAAGCATCGCTGCGTCGCATCCAGATTCGCGAGGCGATCAAGGCGCACTTCGACAAGGAGCAGGTGCTATTCCAGCAAGGCATCAAGGTCTTGACCCTGTTTTTCATCGATGAAGTGGTCAAGTACCGCGACTACTCGTCAGCGGACGAGAAAGGCGACTACGCGCGGATCTTTGAAGAGGAGTACAGCCACTACCTGAACGAGGTGCTGGACCTGGATGAAACGCCCTACATCAAGTACCTGAAGGGCATAACGGCGGAAAAAACGCACAGCGGTTACTTTTCCATAGACAAGAAGACCAAGCGCGACGTCGACCCGAGCATAGCCAAGACTGGCGAAAACAAGGGCCTGTCCGACGATGTGGATGCCTACGACCTGATTCTTCGAAAGAAGGAGCAACTACTCAAATTCGAAGAGCCGGTACGTTTCATCTTCTCGCACTCGGCCCTGCGCGAAGGCTGGGACAACCCCAATGTTTTTGTGATCTGCTTCTTGAAGCATCCCGACTACAACAACGAGGTCACGCGCCGGCAAGAGGTCGGTCGCGGTTTGCGCTTGTCTGTCAATCAGCTCGGCGACCGGGTGGATCACCCGGCCATCGTCCATGACGTCAACGTGCTGACCGTGGTGGCGAGCGAAAGCTTCAAGGAGTTCGTCACTGCGCTGCAGAAAGACATCAGCAATTCCTTGTCTGCCCGCCCCAAGGAGGCCAACGAAGCCTACTTCACCGGCAAGGTGCTCAAGACGCCCACAGGCAATGTCGAAGTTACGCCGCAATTGGCCAAGCAAATCTACAAGTACCTGCTCAAGAACGACTACAGCGACGACAACGACCGCATCACGGGCACGTACCACGAGGCCAAGAAGGAAGGCACCCTGGCGCCGCTACCTCCGGAACTGCAGGCTCATGCTGAACAGGTGTACCAACTGATCGACAGCGTCTTCAGCGACAGCCAGATATTTGAGATCAGCGACGACCGTCGCCCCAAGAAGAACCCGCTCAACAGCAACTTCGACAAACAGGAGTTCAAGGATCTGTGGAACCGGATCAATCGCAAGGCGGCTTACAGCGTAGACTTTGATTCAGTGGAATTGGTGAAAAAGGCCATTGCCGAACTGGACAAGAGCCTTCTCGTGACCCCGCTGCAGTACACGATTCAGACTGGTGAGCAAGCGGCCCAGGTGACCTACGACGGCCTGAAAGACGGCGAAGCATTCGTGCTCAAGGCCACGGAAACCGAGAAGAACGTGTATTCGATTCACTCGGCAGTGAAGTACGACCTCATCGGCAAGATCGCTGAAGGTACGCAGCTGACCCGACGCACGACGGCAGACATCCTCAAAGGGATCAACGTCGCAGTGTTTGCCCAGTTCCGCACCAATCCGGAGAGTTTCATTGCTGAAACCGTGCGGCTGATCAATGAGCAGAAGGCGACGATGATCATCGAACACTTGGCCTACGACCCGGTCGAGGACAAGTTCGATCGGGATATTTTCACCGCGGGCCAGTCCAAGCAGGATTTCAGCAAGGCCGGTGACAAGCTCAAACGACACATCTACGACTACGTGATTACGGATTCCACTATTGAGCGGGACTTTGTGAAGGAGCTCGATACTTGCTCGGATGTCGTCGTGTATGCAAAGTTGCCGAAGGGTTTCTACATTCCGACCCCAGTTGGTGACTACAACCCTGACTGGGCCGTGTCATTCAAGGAGGGGGCGGTTAAACACGTTTACTTTGTCGCCGAGACCAAAGGCTCCATGTCGTCAATGGATTTAAGGCCGCTTGAAAAGACAAGAATTGATTGCGCTCGCAAGTTTTTCGAGACGATCAACAAGAGGTTCGCCCCCGAGAACGTGAAGTACGACGTGGTGAATAGCTTTGGCAAGCTGATGGAATTAGTGAAGTAAGAATGGACGCACAGAAAGCAACGCTCTTCCAACTGGTCGACGGCAATAAGCAGTTCCGGATCCCGATTTACCAGAGGACCTACTCCTGGCGACAGGAACAGTGCGCACGTCTGCTTGAAGATGTCATCGCCATCGCTTCGGCCCCGCCCGGGTCCTCCCTTTCATCGGATCGGTCGTCTACGTAGCAGACGGCAAATTTATGGCCGCCGGGGTCAACTCGCTGCTGGTCATGGACGAACAGTGTGGTTTCCGGCAGGGGATCCACGAGCAGGTCGAGATCGCTTCCGTCCCGATCCGTACCGGCCAGCACCGACCCGAAAACCCGCGGCTTGGTCGTGTGGTGCTGGTGTATCGCGCTGCGGATGGCGGTGATGTGGTTTTGCAGGGCTTCGGAGGGTCTCATGGGTTTGAGTGTGGCTGTGGCGTGCAAATACGTCTGCATGTTGTTCCGGTCGCCCCTGCCCTGGTTGCGGGGAATTACGTCGCGGGTGGTCAGGGGGCTGTAGGTGGCCACTGGTGGGGGCGACTTGAGTTGCCCATCGGCGGGTGATGCCCGGCGCAGTTCGTTGATCTACGTCCGCGGGCGACTGAAGTCGCCCCTACGGTCCCGCCGGCTGCCTTTGGCGCGTCCGGGTTCATGGAGGTCGAGAGCCGGATCTGCCTGACGGGGTCAGGGGGTGGGGTTGAATGCGCTCGACGCCACGGGGGCGTGGCGGGCCTCGGCCATTACCTCTGCCAGTGCCCCGTCCGTTCCAGCGTTTCCGCCCAGCCCGCTTCCACCGCCCGGCTCACCGGCAAACGCTGCACCGCATCGGGCCAGGCGTGCGGCGCCGTGCTTTCCGGCAGCCGGATGCCGGCGAAGTGTTCCAGCCCCATGCCCACTTCGTCGTAGCCCAGCAGCTGGCGGGCGCCGGTGGCGCCGGTGTAGCGGCCGTTGTATTCGTAGATGGCGTAATCGCCTTCGGGGGTGCGCTGGCACTGGATGTTGAGGGGGCCGCGCCAGCCTTCGGCGGTAAAGGCCTGGGCGCAGTGCTGGCCGAGCTGGAGCAGGGTGGGGTCGTCGTTGCGGGCGACGCGTTCGCTGCGGCCCTGGCGCATGGCGTGGCGGGTGGCCAGCAGGCCCTTGAGGCTGCCATCGGGGGCGATGAAGGCCTGAATGGAGTGCTTGTCGGCCTCGAAGCTGTGGAAGAGGGGGATGCCGTCGCGGGCGATGCCGTCCAGGTAGGCCTGCACCTCGGCGCGGTCGCCCAGGTAACGCTGCAGGATGGTGTCGGGGCGGCCGGCCAGGCGGGCGAGCTGGGTGTCGTTCTGCACTAGGAAGACGCCCCGGGAGGCGAAGCCCTGGCGGGGTTTGGCGATCAGGGGGTAGCCGTGGCGGGCGGCAAAGTCGATGAGCCGGGCGGCGTCGGTGTCGGTGGCCAGGGTGGCGGCGTAGGGCAGGCCGTGGCGCGCCGACAGGGTGGCGCTGGCGGCCTTGTCGAGCATGGCCAGGGCCGGGCCGGGGGCGCCGCACAAGAAGGGGAGGGCCGGGTTGGGGCGGGCCTGGGCGCGGGCGGCCAGCCAGGCCACGTCGTCGTCGCGGCAGGGGATGACGAGGCGGGGCTGGAGGCTTTCGACGATCTGGTCGAAGCGTTGGCCGAAGGCGTCGGGGTCGTCTTTCAGGTTGCCGGCCAGGAAGGCTTCGTCAAAGTCGAACAGGGCGGGTTCGTTGGCGACGCTGTTGATGGCGGCCAGATGCAGCCCGGCGCGGCGGCCGGCCAGGGCAGACAGGATGTTCTGGCCGACCAGGCTGGCGCCGGAGAGAAACAGGATGCAGGGAGCGGGCATGGTGGGCATAGCGGGCTTCAGGCGGCGGGGACGGCGAGGCTGCGGTACAGGCTCATCAGGGGGCGGATGTCGTCCAGGCCGGCGAAGGACCACAGGGTTTCGAGCCAGATCCGGCCTTGTTCGCGGGGCAGGGCGCGGTCGGCCATGCGCCAGAACTTGGCTTCCAGTTCGTGATCGTCCATGGGGTTGAGGGGGTGCCCCTTGGGCGGCCCGGAGGCGCGGCCCAGGCGGCGCCCGTCCTTGAGCACCAGTTCGACGCGGGAGGGCCAGCGGGGCAGTTCGCCGGCGTGTTCGGCGGTGAGTTCGGGGTCGTCGATGACGACGATCTTCTGCATCAGCGGGCGCAGGGCGGGGTCGCTGATGCGGGCTTCGCTGAAGCTGTCCACGGTCACGTCGCCATCCACCAGGGCCACGGCCACCAGGTAGGCCATGCTGTGGTCGGCCACTTCCCGGGTTTGCGGGTCCCACTTTTCGTCGTGGTCGCCGGCGCCGCCGCCGATGGCGTGCAGGCCGCCCCAGTGCACGGCCACGATGATCTGGTCGATCTCGTCCAGGGCGGCTTCGCTGCGCAGGGCCTGGGCCAGGGCGATGGGCCCCTGGCCGTTGTAGTCGGCGGGGTAGTACTTGAGGCCGGTGCTCTGCAGGGCCGACAGCCCGTTGCGCGTCTCGCCGAGGGTGGACAGGTCGAGGGGCGGGATGCCCAGCATCTGGTAGAAGGCGGCGAGGCCTTCAAAGGGGCGGTCGGGGCCGGTGAGGCCTTGCTCGGCCAGGCGCGCGGCAAACACGGCGTTCATGGTGCCGTGGGCGGTGGCGCAGCCCTTCCAGTCGGAGATGAGGCCGGTGCGGGTAACGCGCATGGGGATGTTGGGGGTGAGGGCCAGGGCGATGGCGTGGCCCATGCGTTCGTGGTCCAGGCCCAGGATCACGCCAGCGCCCACCACGGCGCCCAGGGTGGCGTAGATCTGGTCCACGTGCTTGTTGCGCAGCAGGTTGCCATACAGGCCGCCGCGGCGGATGGCGGCGTAGGTTTCGTAGGCGGCGTGGATGGCGCGGATGACTTCGGCGCCGCTGGCCCCGCGGGCTTCGCCCAGGGCCAGCACGCCGGACATCATGTCGCTGGGGTGGCCGCCGTTGCCGGTGTCGTTGTAGTCCAGGTAGCGCACCATCACCGTGTTGGCGAAGGTGGCGTATTCGGGCGTGGTGGGCTGGGCCAGGCCGAACACCGAGGCGCCGGCGCTGCTGCTGGCGGTGCCGGCAATGGTGCGGGCCACCCGCGCCGGGCGGGCGCCCAGGGCGCCAAAGGCACAGGCCACCGAGTCGATCAGGTGGCGGGTCACGGCGTCGGCCGAGCCCCCCGGCAGGGGGCCCTGCTGCATGGCCACGGCGTAGTCGGCGATGCGGCGGCTGGTGTTGTCCATGGGGTGTCTCCAGGCAGATGTCAGGTACGGGCGGCGGCGCTCACAGCGTCGATCACACGCGCCACGTCGGCGTCTTCCATGGCGCCGAAGAGGGGCAGGCACAGCACCGTGTCGGCCATGCGCCGGGCCACCGGCAGGTGGTCGGCGCCGGGGGCGTCGCGGTACATGTCGAAGTCGCTGATCAGCGGGTAGAAGTAGCGCCGGGCGATGATGCCTTGCTCGCGCAGGCGGGTGTACAGGGCGTCGCGGTCGAGGGGGAAGCCCGCTTCGATGAACACCGGGAAGTAGCCGTGGTTGTGGCGCGCCACGCCGGGCAGCCCGGACAGCAGGCGCAGGCCGGTCAGGGGGGCGAAGGCGGCCCGGTAGCGCGCGGCGATGGCGGCGCGGGCGGCGATCTCGCTGTCGATGCTGCCCAGGGTTAGGCAGCCGAAGGCGGCCTGGAGCTCGTTCATCTTGGCGTTGATGCCGGTGGCCAGCACCCGGGTTTCGCCCTTGAAGCCGAAGTTGCGCAGCAGGTCGATGCGCGCCTTGAGGGCTTCGTCCCGGCACACGATGGCGCCGCCCTCGAAGGTGTGGAAGACCTTGGTGGCGTGGAAGCTGAGGATGGCGGCGTCGCCGGCGGCCATCAGGCTGCCGCTGTCCAGCTGCACGCCAAAGGCGTGGGCGGCGTCGTAGATCAGGCGCAGGCCATGGCGATCGGCCACGGCCTGCAGGCCGGCGGTGTCACAGGGGCGGCCATACACGTGCACGGCCAGGATGGCCCGGGTGCGCGGGGTGATGGCGGCCTCCACGGCGGCGGGGTCGAGGTTGAGGCTGACCGGGTCGATGTCGGCAAACACCGGGGTGCAGCCGCTCCACACGAGGGCGTGGGTGGTGGCGACGAAGGAGTAGGGCGTGGTGATGACCTCGCCTTCCACCTCCAGGGCCTTGAGGGCCAGCATCAGTGCCAGGGTGCCGTTGGCCAGCAGGCTCACCTGGGGGACGGCAAGGTAGGCGGCGAGCGCGGCTTCGAGCTGGTCGTGGTAGGGCCCGCCGTTGGTGAGGCGGCGGCTGGCCCAGATCTCGCGCAGCAGGGGTTCGAACTGCTCGAGGGGCGGCAGCGCGGGCTCGGTGACGTAGAGGGGTTTGTCGCTCATTCGTCGAAGCGCGGCAGGATGATGGGCGCCGGTGCCTGGCCGGCACACCAGCCCCGCCACATCAGGCGGAAGGCCAGGGCCACGCTGTCGGCGACCCGGGCGGTGCTCAGGTTGGGGGAGTGCATCAGGCGCTCGCGCAGGCTCTGGCGCAGGCGGGCGAGTTCGTCCGGGTGGGCGGCGGCCCGCTCGGCGATGGCCACGAACGCGTCTTCGCTCTCCGCCACCCAGTCGGAGAGCCCCACCTTGCCCATGATGCCCGCGCCCAGGCGCTGGGCCAGGGTGCGGCCGACCAGGGTGAGGGTGGGCACGCCCATCCACAGGGCGTGGTTGGAGGTGGTGCCGCCGGCGTAGGGAAAGGTGTCGAGGAGCAGGTCGATCTCGTTGTGCAGGGCCAGGTAGTCGCGGGTGGGCAGGCGCGGGCGCAGGTCCAGGCGCTCGGGGCCGATGCCGGCGGCGGCAAACTGCGCCAGCAGGCGCTCGGCGGTGGCGGCCTCGGACACGGCACCCACCAGCAGCCGGGCGTTGGGCACGGCCTTGAGCACCCGCGCCCACAGGGCGATGCACTCGGCGCTGATCTTGTTGGGCCGGTTGAGGCTGCCGAAGGTGAGGTGGCCACGGGCCAGGGCCGGCAGGGGGCCGACGTCCGGGGCGTCCGGGTCGGTCTTGAAGCTCATGGCGTAGGGCAGGTGCACCAGCTTCTCGGTGAACTGGTCGTCGAGCCGGCCGGGCGGGGCGGTGAGGGTGTAAACGAAGCGGTAGTCGATGCTGCGCAGGCCGGTGGTGCCGGAGTAGCCCAGCCAGGTGACCTGCACCGGCGCCGGCCGCAGGGCGAACACCGGCAGGCGGTTGTCGGCGGTGTGGCCGGAGAGGTCCACCAGGATGTCGATGCGGTCGGCGCGGATCTGGGCGGCCAGCTCGGTGTCGCTCAGGGCGGCGACCCGGTGCCAGGTGGGAATGAGGCCGCGCAGGCGGGCGCTCATCCCGTCTTCCCGGGCCAGGTTGCTGTAGGCCACCAGGTTCAGCCCGCGCTGGCCGAGGGCTTCAAACATGGGCTCCATGAAGTGGGCCACCGCGTGCTGGCGCAGATCGCCCGACACAAAGCCGATGCGCAGCGGGCGCTCGGGGTCGCGGTTGTGGGTGTGGCGCGGTGCCGGCGCGCGCAGGCTGGCGTCGAGGGCGTCGCCAAAGCGGCAGTGCTCCGCAAAGATGGTCTCGGCGGAGGCGCCGGGGTCGTGCATCAGGTGATACAGGTAGCCGCTATAGGCCGCGGCGGCGCGGGGGTTGAGGGCCAGGGCGCGGGCATAGGCGTCGCGGGCGGCGGCGGTGTCGCCCAGCATGGAGCGGGCGCGGCCAAGGGCGCTGAACACACGCCAGTCGGCGGTGGGGTTGTGGCTCAGGGTGTCGAGGCAGGCTGCGGCGTCGGCAAAGCGGCTCTGGCGGTCGAACAGGTTGCCCAGGTTCAGGGCGGGCTCGATCCAGCCGGGGGCGGCGCAGAGCGTGGCGGTGTGGTATTGCCTTTCGGCCTCGTCCCAGTGGCTCTGGTCGGCCAGGGCGTTGCCCAGGTTGAGGTGGGCCTCCGGTGAGTGGGGGGCGAGGGCCAGGGCCTGGCGTGCGCAGTGTTCGGCGCGGGCCGGGTGGCCGGCCTGGCGCGCAGCCTGCGACCCGTTGACCCACGCCGACACGCGTTGTGGATCGTGGCGGGTGGCTTGTTCGAAGTGGATCTCGGCGGCGGCCGGCTGGCCCAGGCGCAGCAGGGCCAGGCCCAGGTTGTCCTGGATGGCGGCGTCGTCCGGGGCAAGCCGAGCGGCGTGCTGCAGGTGGGGGCAGGGCGTCGTGATCGCGCTGGCGGGCCAGGAAGGACGCACCGAGCATCTGCCAGGCAAGGGCGGCGGCAGGATGGCGGCGGGTACAGTCGCGGGCGGCGCGTTCAAGCTGGTCGAACTGGCTGGTCGAGAACAGTGTGTAGAGCTTGTTTAGCCTGTGTTCCGGGATATGAGCACTCATTGCCTGTGAAAAAGTTGGCATCCGGGTGCAGGATACCTGCTCAGAGACATATTGTTTCAATTCTGCCCGCCCGCGCCTTCAGCCCCGGTGGCTCACCTCCAGCCCCCGGAAAGTGGCGCAGCGGGTGAAGGCGGCCAGATCGGCGGGGCAGTGCTTCTGCTTGCAGTACTTGGCCACCAGCTTGGCCAGGCCCTTGATGTCGCGCCCGGTGGCGGCCGGGAAAAGCGCCACGAGCTGGTCGGTGATGTCCGCCTCCAGTGCCAGCCCGAACTGCTCGGCCATCACCTGCCAGATGCGCCGCCGCCCGGCGTCGTCCGGTGGCGAATACTTGATGAGGGCGATGCAACGGGACACGATGGCTTCGTCGATGTCGTCGATGCGGTTGGTGGTGAGAAAGAGCAGGCCGTTGAAGTATTCCAGCACGCGCAGGAAGACGCCCACCACCGCGTTCATGGTGATGTCGTCGTCGCGGCGCTTGATGTAGACGTCGGCCTCGTCGATGAGCATGACGGCACCCCAGCGCTGGGCGCGGGTGAGCACGTCCTTGAGGATGGTCTCCATGTTGGACACGCTGAGGCCGAGCTGGCCGGAGTGCACCCGGTACAGGGGGCGGCGGATGATCTCGGAATACACTTCGGCGGTGAGGGTCTTGCCCACGCCCGGGGGGCCGGCGCAGAGCACGGTGGTGCCGCCCGACTTGCCCTCGACGATGTCGTCCATCAGCAGGTCCATCTCGGCGGTGAGGATGTCGATTAGGTCGGTCTGCTCTTCGGGCAGCACCAGCTTGTGGCGCAGGGCGGGCTTGTATTCGTAGGGGTGGATGTCGGCCACGTGCACCCACAGGTAGTGGTGCAGGTCCAGGTGGAACATGAGGATGTGGAAGTGCACCGGCAGCCGGGTGAACAAGCCCTTGGGCAGGGCCTTGCGGGCGTCCTCGGCGGCGTCCTCGTCGATGTAGCGGGAGCCCTTGGCGGCCTTGCGCAGGTAGGTGCCGAGGATCTCGCCGGGGGCGTCGAGGGTCAGCACCCGCTCGGCCAGGATGCCCTCGTCGTTCACCAGGCGGGCGTCGCCGCCGCTTGATGAGAGGATCACCACGTCCTTGCGCGACCAGTCGGTGTCCCGGTGGCTGGCGGTGGGGTTCTCGGCATACAGGCCGGTGCCCCGGCCGGAGAACTGCTCGCCATAGCGGGCGCGCCAGTCGAAGTAGCGGGTTTCCATCTCGTCGTAGCTGGCGAGGAGGGCGGCGGTCTCCCTGACCAGGCCCTTGGCGGCCAGGATCTCGCCCACGCTGTGCCCGGCAATGTCGCCGGCCACGATGCGCACGGTGTGGGTGGCCACCTTGCCACGGGTGTTGGCCTTCATCTCGATGAAGACCTTGCCCACCTCGTCATTGGACGAGGGGGTGAAGTCCAGCCGGGTGACGACCCAGGCGGTGGGGCGGTCGGGGCTGGCGAGGGAAAACAGCCAGCCGCGCTCGGCGCCTTCGGCCAGATAGTGGGCGATGGCCGGCACCAGGACGTCCAGCTCGTCGGCGGTGAAGCGCGGGGCGTCGGCGCCCAGGGCCTGGCGCAGTGTGGCGATCTGGGCGGCACGGGCGCGCAGCGGTGGGCCGCCCTCGGCAAACAGGCCCTCCAGAAAGTGCAGCTCCTCGTGCTGCAGCTGCGCAAAGTCCACCTCCGCCCGGTTGCCAAAGCGCATCTGCTCCTGCAGCCAGACCAGGCGCGGATAAGCGCCCACCAGCGCATCGACAATCGGTCGCTCGATCTGCAGCTTCATCGGTACGGACTCCAGGGGATGTACGCATGCTGCGATGCAAGATCCATGCTGACCCACTGAAGGACGCCAGGGCCTTGTTATGCAAGCCGTTTTTCACCCGGAGCCGGCAGCCGGGTATGTCGGAAATGCGACGTGTCGCGGATTTCCAGTCGGAGCGACGTGTAGGGGCGACGTGTAGGGGCGACTTGTAGGGGCGACTTGTAGGGGCGACTTGTAGGGGCGACTTGTAGGGGCGACTTCAGAGGGTGTCGCGAAACCCTCTCCCCGCCGTTGAGCTAGGATTCTGGCCGGTGTCGATGAAATCGGTGGGGCGATGGAGCAGAAGAAGATCAAGCGTCGGGTGACCCGGATCAAGACAGGTACACAGCTGGGTTTTGAAGAGTTCGATAGCGAGCCTGGGTGTGGGCCTGTAC
>NZ_JBIJDC010000010.1:0-68311 GCF_044344315.1 Zoogloea sp.
CACGAAGCGCAGGTACATGGGCATCAGCTTCTCGGCGTCATCCATGATGAAGACGCGGCGCACGTAGAGCTTCACCCCGTGGCGGGCCTGGCGGTCCCACATGTCGAAGGGGGCGTGACCAGGTACGTACAGCAGCTGGGTGTATTCGTGACGACCTTCCACCTTGCTGTGGGTCCAGGCCAACGGCGGCTCGTAGTCGTGGCCGACGTGCTTGTAGAACTCGGTGTATTCCTCGTCGCTCACCTCGGACTTGGAGCGGGCCCACAGGGCGTTGGCCTTGTTGACGGTCTCGTCTTCGTCGGTGACCACCTGCTCCTTCTTCTCCTCGTCCCACTGCTCCTTCTTCATCACGATGGGCTGGAGAATGTGGTCGGAGTACTTCTGGATGATGGAGCGCAGCTTCCAGCTGGACAGCAGGTCGTCCTGGTCATCACGCAGATGCAGGGTGATCTCGGTGCCGCGGTCGGCCTTGTCGATGGGCTGTACGGTGTATTCACCGGCGCTGTCGCCGGTCATCGAGCATTCCCACTGCACCGCGTCGGTGGTGGCGAGGCCGGCCCGGCGAGTGCGCACGGTGACCTTGTCGGCAACGATGAAAGCAGAATAAAAACCGACCCCGAACTGCCCGATCAGATGGGCGTCCTTCTTCTGGTCGCCGGTCAGCTTGCCGAAGAACTCCTTGGTGCCCGATTTGGCGATGGTACCCAGGTTGGTCACCACCTCGTCGCGGCTCATGCCGATGCCGTTGTCGGCGATGGTCAGAGTGCGGGCAGTCTTGTCGAGGGCCACGCGTATCTTCAACTCGGCGTCGTTCTCGAACAGCCCGCCGTTCTCGAGGGCTTCGAAACGCAGCTTGTCACAGGCATCGGATGCATTCGAGACCAGCTCGCGGAGAAAGATCTCCCGGTTCGAGTACAGCGAATGAATCATGAGGTGCAGCAGCTGCTTCACCTCGGCCTGGAAGTTCAGGGTTTGCGCAGACGACATTTGCTCGACAGTCATAAAGCTTGCTCCATGGGGACCGTTAACGACCCACATATGGGCCCGCCCTTCTGACTTTCAAGCCCCTCGCTTCCAACTTATGGAACGACTTCCACTGTCTTCCTCAATTCTCCCTGCTGCAAAGCCGTCCGAATCGGAGGCTGCACATGTCACCCAGACCAGCCCATCCCTGCGTCGCTTCCGCTTCGCAGTGTGGCTGGCCTTTGCCCTGCTCGCCTCGCTGATCGTCGGCGTGGCACTTTCCCTGATCCGCTTTGACCGGGAACAAGCCCTGCAGCGGGCCGAGTCCGAACTTCTGAGCCTGACCCGCGTACTCGAGGAGCACGTGGCACGCAGCTTTGGTGAAACCGAATCGGTCATTTCCGAGATTGCCGGTCACGTGGCCCAGCGAGGCGGCCTGGAAGCCTTTGGCGACCGGGAGCTTCAGGCCCTGCTGCGCCAGCGCGCCTCCAGCCTGCCCGAAGCCGACTACCTGTTTGTCGAGCGGGAAGACGGCAGCCTGGCCGCCGATTCAAATAACCTACCGGAGACCGCTCCGCCCACAGATCGCACGGGTGGCCATAAGCCGGCGATGCCCCAGCTACTGCGCGATGGCGTCGAGATTGGCAGCCCGACCCGCAGCCCGGCCAGCGGCCAGTGGGTAACGCCCCTCAGCCGGCAGATCTTCGATCCCTCGGGAAAATATCTCGGTACCGCCGGTGCAGCCATGAGCCACCGTTACTTCGAAGGGGTTTATCAGGAGCTGGACCTTGCCACCCGGGACACGATCCTGATCCTGCACGCGACCCGCGCCATCACCCTCATCCGGCACCCCCAAGCCGAAGGACAGATAGGCTCCAGCGTTACCGACTCACCGGCCATCGGCGCTGATCTGCAACAGCGCAGCATGATCGTCACGGCATCTACGGTGGCAGACCCGGTGGAACGCATCACCGCCTACCGCCGCCTCGCCGACCGTCCGCTGATCGTTGCCACCAGCCGGCCGGTGGACAGCGCCCTGAGCGACTACTACGAACACCGTGACCGCATCCTCGCCGCCGCCGGCGTCATGCTGGCCCTGCTCGGCGCCCTTGCCGTCCTGCTGCACCGGGACACCATGCGCCGGGACACGGAGCGTGCGGCCCTGGCCGAACTGAACGCCACCCTCGAACAAAGGGTGCTGCAGCGCACCGAGGAGCTCGAGCACTCCAACCGCGAGCTGCTCAGCTTCAGTTACTCGGTCTCCCACGACCTGCGTGCCCCCCTGCGTGCCATCAACGGCTTCTCCCACGCCCTGGCCGAGGACTACGGTGACCGCCTCGATGAAACCGGGCAGAGCTACCTGATACGCCTGCGCCGGGCCAGCCTGCGCATGGGCGAGCTGATCGACGAATTGCAGAAGCTCGCCAGCGTATCCCGCCACACCCTGCGCATCGAACACACCGACGTGAGCGCCATCGCCCATGAGATCCTCGATGAACTGGCCGCCACCAGCCCCGGGCGGGTCGTACAAAACCACGTGGAGGCCGATCTGAGTGCCGACGCAGATCCTGTGCTGATCCGCAATGCCCTGCAGAACCTGCTGGCCAACGCCTGGAAGTTCACCCGTGACAGCCAACCGGCCCTGATCCACGTGGGCGGACGCCCCCATGGCGATGAAAAGCTCTTCTACGTGACCGACAACGGTATCGGCTTCGACATGGCCCACGCCGCCAAGCTCTTCCAGCCTTTCCAGCAACTGCACCGGCGGGATGGCTTCGAGGGCTCGGGGATCGGGCTGGCCAGCGTACGCCGGGTGATCGAGCGCCACGGCGGCACGGTGTGGGCCGAGTCGTCACCGGGCACCGGCACGACCATGTTTTTCACGCTGCCCCGTAGCCCGGCGATGGTCCGCCGGCCCAGGGAAAAGCTCAACGCCTGACGCGCTCAGCCCTTACACGTAGCGGATCTCGACCACCTCGATCTCGCGCAGGCCGGCCGGGCTGGCAAAGCGGATCACGTCGCCCTCCCGCGCCTTGAGCAAGGCCCTGGACAGGGGCGCGATCCAGCTGATGCGCCCCTCCGAGGCATTGGCCTCATCCACACCGACGATCTGGTAAGTCTGCTCGTCCGCCCCGTCGATGTCACAGACGGTCACCGTGGCACCAAAGAAGACCTGCTCGGTGTTCTCCTGCTCGGAGGGCGTCACGACCGTTGAATTCTCCAGGCGCTTGATCAGGAAGCGGATGCGCCGATCGATCTCGCGAAGGCGTTTCTTGCCGTAAATGTAGTCCCCATTCTCCGAGCGGTCGCCATTGGACGCAGCCCAGCGCACGGTTTCCACCAGTTGCGGGCGCTCATCCCGAACCAGGTTATCGAGTTCCATGCGCAGCACTTCGTAGCCCTTGCGGGTCATATAGTTGCGGGTACCGGGCGGCAAGCTCGGCACACCAGGCAGTGACTCTTCGTCGTCCTGGTCGTTTTCCTTCACGAAGGCCTTGTTCACCCTGGCGAACTCCGAAGATGCAGATTGAGGGAGGCGAATGTTAGGGGCCACCCGCCGGGCTGGCAAGTTGCCGCGGCAGGTGGCCCCACTTGAGAATCAAAGCTTCAGTGGTAAATGGCTGGCTGGGTCATCAGGGTATCGTAATCGGCAATCCAGTTCTCGAAGTCATCCATTTCCGTCGCGGAAGCGCTCAACTCACGCAACTCCTGACGAAAACGGCGTGCTGCCTCGTCGCGAAAAAGCATCCCGACCCCTCGCCGTTTATCGATCACCTCGACCGCATCGACATTCGGGTAATCCACCACGTAAAGCACCGGATTGTTGAGCATGATGTTCATGGCCGTTCTCCTGATTGCTGGGTTTTACCGCGTGGGTACTATCGCTACTGCAGATGGGAACACAATGCACCACTTCAAGTTCCCCGCCAGCGTTGTATTTCGACGGCCCCGCGCCTAAGATTCACGAGAGCCCATCGCCCGTCCGCACCCCATCAGGCATGAATGACTGCATAGAACCCGACGCCGACGTAACCAGCCTGTCCTCTCGGCTGACTGCCCTGTCCACCGAGCATCGGGATCTCGACGCGGTCATCACCCAGATCTCCCATGCCCCGCCCCCCAACAGCGAGTTGCTGTTGCGGCGCCTGAAGAAACGCAAGCTCCTGCTCAAGGACCGAATCGCCCTGATCCAGCGCATGCTTGATCCGGACGTTCCCGCCTGAGTCCCCTTTTCATCTCCCGCTTTTCGATAACGCATGTCCATTCACCGTAACGCCGGGGCCGACACGCTCGCCCTGCACGCCGGCCAGACCCCCGACCCGGTGCATCACTCCCGCGCCACCCCGATCCACTTCACCACCAGCTACGTCTTCGAGGACACTGAGCAGGCCGCAGCCCTGTTCAATCAGGAGCGGGCCGGGCACGTCTATTCGCGCATCTCCAACCCCACCAATGCGGTCCTGGAAGAGCGCATTGCCGCCCTCGACGGTGGCGTGGGCGCCATCGCCTGCGCCAGCGGTCAGGCCGCCCTGATGCTGGCCATCACCACGCTGATGGGCAACGGCGGACACATCGTGGCCTCGCGCTCCCTCTACGGTGGCTCCCACAACCTGCTGGGCTATACCCTGCCCCGCTTCGGCATCCACACCACCTTCGTGCCGGCCGGTGACCACCAGGCGTGGCGTGACGCGATCCGCCCGGAGACCCGCCTGTTTTTCGGCGAATCCATCGGCAACCCCGGCCTCGAGGTGCTCGACATTCCGGCCATCTCGGCCATTGCCCACGACGCTCGTGTGCCGCTGCTGGTGGATGCCACCCTGGCCACACCAGTCTTGCAATGCCCTCTCGATCTCGGTGCCGATCTGGTCATGCACTCCGCCACCAAATACCTGGGAGGCCATGGCGTGGCCATCGGCGGTCTGCTGGTAGATGGCGGCAGCTTCGACTGGGAAGGCTCCGGCGGCAACTTTCCGACCCTGACCGAGCCCTATGACGGCTTTCACGGCATGGACTTCGCCGAAGAGTCGCCGATCGCCGCCTTCCTGCTGCGGGCGCGTCGCGAAGGCCTGCGCGATTTTGGCGCCTGCCTGTCGCCCATGAATGCCTTCCAGATCCTGCAGGGCATGGAAACCCTCGGACTGCGCATGGAACGTCACGTGGCTAATGCACGCCAGCTGGTGGCCCATCTGGTCAGGCACCCGCTGGTCGAGTCGGTGTCCTGGCCCGAGCTCGACAGCCATCCCGACCACGCCCTGGCTGCCCGCCTGCTACCCAAGGGTTGCGGTGGCGTGTTCAGCTTCAGCCTCAAGGGCGGGCGCAAGGGCGGCACCGCCTTCATCGAAGGACTGCGCCTGTTCTCCCATCTGGCCAACGTGGGGGATGCCAAATCCCTGGCCATTCACCCGGCCAGCACCACCCACTTCCGCATGTCACCGGAGGCCCTGCGGGCGGCGGGCATCACGGAAGGCACGATCCGCCTGTCCGCCGGACTGGAAACCGCTGCCGATTTGATCGAAGACCTGGACCGTGGCCTTTACGCCGCCCAGAAAGCCACCGCCTGAGCCCCCAACCGATGAAACACAGCCTTCCCATCTACCACTACACCGGTGGCCGCAAGACCGAAGCGGGCCGCCCCACGATCCTCTTCATTCACGGTGCCGGACACGATCACAGCGTGTGGACGCTGCAGAGCCGTCACTTCGCCTCCCATGGCTGGAACGTGATCGCCCCCGACCTCCCCGGCCACGGCCGCTCTGCCGGCCCACAACTGGGCAGCATCGAAGCCCTGGCGGAGTGGACGGTGGACTTCGCAGCCGGACTTGGCCTCGGTGGGGTCGCCCTGGCCGGCCACAGCATGGGGTCACTCATTGCCCTGGAGGCCGCAGCCCGCGCTCCCGAGCGAATCAGCCACCTCATGCTTATCGGCTCGGTCTTCCCCATGCCAGTGGCTGCGCCCCTGCTGGACGCGACCCTCTCGAACCGGGACAAGGCCCACGCCATGATCAACCAGTGGTCCTATGCTCCCCGCGCCCAGCTCGGCGCAAGCAGCATTCCCGGCATCAACCTGACGGCGCTCAATGAACGACTTATGCAACGCCAGGCTGCCGGTGTACTGCACCGGGACATGGCCGCCTGCAATGCCTACACCGGTGGATTCGACGCCGCCGCGCGGGTAGCCTGCCCCACACTGCTGCTGAGTGCCGCCCTTGATCGCATGACCCCGCCTAAGGCCACCGCGCCGCTGGCGGCTGCGTTTGCGGACACCACCACGGTTCGTAAAGCCATCATTCCCGACGCCGGTCACGCCATGATGTCGGAAGCACCCGGTGCCGTGCTCGACGCCCTATGGAACTTTGTCGGTGCTTTCCCCTCTTCCGCTCAGGTGCCGCGATGATCTGATCCTGCCCTGCCAGCCATCCCCATCCAAAAAACGATAACGGAGACAAACCATGGCTCAGCAACCCACCCCCGCAGACGAACAAGCCGGCGCCGGATTACCCTTCCCAACTATCCGCAACATTGGATTCGGCGCCCCCTTTCGCTGGATCGCCCGCGGTTTCTCCGACCTCAAGGCCTGCCCGACAGCCAGCCTGTTCTACGGCTTCTGTTTTACTGCCATGGGCTTACTGGTCACCTTCGTGTTTGAACACGCCTACCAGTACACCTCGGCAGTCACCACCGGCTTCCTGCTCCTGGCCCCGTTTTTTGCGATGGGCCTCTACGAACTGTCGCGCCGACGGGAGCTGGGGCAGGCATGCGCCCTGGTGCCAACGCTTACGGTGTGGCGCCGCAATGCCGGCAACATCGCGGTCTTTGCCGCCGTCCTGACCGTCATCTTCCTGATCTGGGCGCGCGCCTCGCTGGTCGTCTTCGCCATCTTCTACACCCGCGAGATGCCCAACCTCAGCGGTTTCCTGACCCAGGTCCTGAGTATGGAAAACCTGGAATTCCTGCTGGTTTACTGCGGGGTCGGTTTCATCTTCGCGCTACTGGTCTTCGCCGTCAGCGTCGTCTCCATCCCGCTGATGCTGGACCGTAACCAGGATGCCGTCACCTCGATGCTGGCCAGCATCAGGGCGCTTGCCGAAAATCCGCTACCGCTGCTGGTGTGGGCCGCCCTGATCGTCGGTCTCACCCTGCTGGGCTTCATGAGCTTCCACATCGGTCTGGCTGTGCTCATGCCAGTGGTCGGGCACGCTACCTGGCACGCCTACCGGGATCTGGTCGAGCCCCTGAAAACCTAGGCCCGGCTGCGGGCCAGCGCTATCACCGCAGTCAACACGATCACACCCCCCGCGACCTGGATGAGCGTCACCGACTCATCCAGGAAAAGAGCGGCGAGAACAAAGGTCACCACCGGCTCCAGCGTCGACAGGGTTGCCGCATCGGAAGCCCCCAGGCGCTTCATGCCCGCAAAGAAGCCGACCATGGCCAGCACCGTGGACACCAGCGCAATCGCCAGCACACTGCTCCAACCGGCGAGGGACGCGGGAAATCGCGGCGACTCCAGCACCACGCCCAGGCCAAAGACCACTGCCGCCGCCAGCATCACCACCGTGGCCGCCCCGAGGGGCTCCTCTTCCCGCAGGACCCGGCTGCCTACGAGGATGTACACCGAGTAGATCAGCGCGGCCGCCACCCCCAGAGCGATTCCCAGGGCGCTTCCGCCCAGGCCGGACCCGATGGTGAGGCCGGTACCCAGCAGCGCCGCCAGCACCGCAGCGGCCCGCAAGGGGGTCATGCGCTCCCCCAGGAACATCACGCCAATGAGCGTGACGAGAAAGGGATAGAGATACAGCAGCAGAGCTACCAGACCGGCGGAGGCATGATTGAGGGCCAGGAAGAAACACAGGGACTGGCCCACGTATCCCACGCCCCCCATCAGCACCAGTACCATCCGGTTGCGCCCATGGGGCCAGGAGCGCCGGGTCACCACCATCACTAGGGCCATCACCACGCCAGCGATCAGAAAGCGCAGGAAGAGCAGCGCCGACACCTCGACACCGTCCGCCAAGGCAAAGCGGGCGAAAATTGCCATGGCGCCAAAGGAAGCCGCTGACAGCGCCACCAGCCCAGCCCCCAACATGCGTGAATCCGCCATCACCAGCCTCCGGGCCCAAGCCCGCGCAAAAGGGGCCGATGCTGCCGTCCGCATCGCCGCGGGCCAACGCCAACTGTCTGCGTCACTTCCGGAGGCTTGCATCCCTTGCACGCTTGGCCAGAATGTCGGGGCCATGCTCCAATGCACTCCTGCATTCTGAATGAGGCTTCCATGACCCTTCGCCTGATCCGGCCCCTGGCGCTGCTCGCCGTCGGCTTCGCCCTTCCCCATGCCCAAGCCGCGGACACCCCCGCCACGCCGGCCCTGCCCACCGCTGACATCTCCGTTGAGAGCAGCCGCAGCGCGCCGAACGACCTGTTCCGCGCCCAGGTTTATGCCGAGGCCACCGACGCCAACCCGGGCGAAGTGGCCCGCAAGGTGAATACCATCGTGACCCAGGCCATCCAGACTGCCCGAGGCGTACCCGCAGTCAAGGTCCGCTCGGCGGGCAATTCGACCTACCCGGTCTATGGCAAGACCGGTCGCAGCATCGAGGCTTGGCGCATGCGCTCCACCCTGGCCCTTGAAAGCAGTGACGCCGCAGCCCTGTCGGAACTCCTCGGCAAGCTGCAGCAAAGCATGGCGGTGGCGGGGCTGAGTGCCGCCCCCTCGCCCGACACCTGGAAGAAGATCGAGGACGAAGCCATTGCCGACGCCCTCGGCGCCTTTGAAGGGCGTGCCCGCCTGGTTGCCGGCAGCCTGAAGAAGAAGTGGAAGATCAAACACCTGAGCATCAACACCGGCGGCATGCAACCCAAACAGGCGATGCCATACATGCGCGCCTCTGCCATGATGGCCGAAGCCGCCCCCCCACCGGCCCCCATCGAGGCCGGCGACAGCCCGGTGACAGTCAATGTCAGCGGTCAGATCGAGCTGCTTGAATGATCGCCCTGATCCAGCGCGTGCTCGAAGCCCGCGTCAGTGTGGCCGGGCAGACTGTGGGGGAGATCGGCCCGGGCCTGCTGGCCCTGGTGGCAGTGGAAAAGGCTGACCAATCGGCCAACGCAGCGCGCATGGTGGAACGCCTCCTGGGTTATCGGGTGTTCTCGGACGACGCGGGGAAGATGAACCGCTCCCTCACCGATACCGGGGGCGGGCTGCTGCTCGTATCCCAGTTCACCCTCGCAGCCGATACGGCCAAGGGCACCCGCCCGAGCTTCACGCCCGCGGCCGCCCCGGCCGACGCCGAGCGCCTCTTCAACGAGCTCGTCACCCTCGCCCGCCAGCGCCACCCCGTGGTGGCCACCGGCGAGTTCGGTGCCGCGATGACGGTTTCACTGGTAAATCATGGCCCGGTCACCCTTCGGCTCACGGCCTGAGCGCTGGGCTGCCGTGGTGCTGGTGGCGGTCCTGGCCGGCTGCAGCCAGACACCCCCGCGCCCAAGCGGGCCACCCACCGTCCGTACGGTGCCACCGGCAGGCGGCTGGTTCGCCCTGCCGAGCCACGACCACGCCCAGGAGGTCGTGCTCTATGCACTCGGACTGCTCGACACGGGTTACCGCTTCGGCGGCAAGAACCCGGAGGCCGGGCTGGACTGCAGCGGCATGGTGAGCTACATCGTCGAGCAGGTCAGCGGCCGCAAGCTGCCCTACAACGCGGCCGGTATCGCCGAGCGCACCCGCCCCGTAGCCACCCAGGCACTCCGCCCCGGCGATCTGGTGTTCTTCAACACCCTGGGCCGGGCCTATTCGCACATGGGCATCTACATGGGAGACGGCAAGTTCATCCATGCCCCCAGCAGCAAGGGCAAGGTGCGGGTAGACCGCCTGGACAGCCGCTATTTCTCCGAGCGCTTCGAGGGCGCCCGGACGCTGTTGCCGGACGGATGAACCCCTCCGGCAACAGGGATCAGGCCTCTTCCTTCAGCCAGCGGGCTGCATCCAACGCGTAGTAGGTCAGGATGCCGTCTGCCCCGGCCCGCTTGAAGGCCACCAGCGACTCCAGCACGCAGGCCTGCTCGTTCAGCCAGCCGTTGGCCGCGGCGGCCTTCAGCATCGCGTACTCGCCACTCACCTGGTACACATACGTGGGCACCTGGAGCTCGCTCTTCACCCGACGAACGATGTCCAGGTAAGGCATGCCGGGTTTGACCATGAACATGTCCGCCCCTTCCGAGATGTCCAGGGCCACTTCACGAATAGCCTCGTTGGAATTGGCCGGGTCCATCTGGTAGGTGTACTTGTTGCCCTTGCCCAGATTACCGGCCGAACCCACCGCATCCCGGAACGGTCCGTAGAAGCTCGATGCATACTTGGCCGAGTAGGCCAGGATGCGCGTATGGATCTGCCGGGCCTGGTCGAGTTCGGCACGGATGCGCGCCACGCGGCCATCCATCATGTCGGACGGCGCCACCACGTCGGCACCGGCCTGGGCGTGGCACAGGGCCTGTCTGGCCAGCACCTCCAGGGTTTCGTCGTTAAGCACGTAACCCGTATCGTCGATCAGCCCGTCCTGCCCATGGCTGGTGTAGGGGTCGAGCGCCACATCGGTGATCACCCCGAGCTCGGGGAAGCGCGACTTGAGGGCCTGAACCACGCGGGGGACCAGGCCGTCGGGGTTGAAGGCCTCTTCGGCTCCCAGGGACTTCTTGTCGCCCTCCACCACCGGAAACAGGGCCAGGGCTGGCACCCCCAGGGAGACAGCCTCTTCGGCCACCTGCAGCAGGCGATCCAGGGACATGCGGCTCACCCCGGGCATGGACGGCACGGGTTGGACGATCTGCTCGCCCTCGAGCACGAACACCGGGTAGATCAGGTCATCCGCCGACAGACGATGCTCGCGCATCAGGCGGCGGGAAAAATCATCGCGACGCATGCGGCGCATGCGGCTTGCGGGAAAGGCAGACTGGACTGGACTCATGAGGATCTCGTGTACTTACATCTGGAAACGAAATGGGGCAGGAACTTTCTTCCCCCACACATGCACAAAGCAGCAGATGGTGCTGAACCGTCTCCCGCTATACCTCCCTGAGCGGGGCCTTGAGCAAGCAAGGCGCTTTTGACCCCCGGCTCCCCTTGCCGGGGGTTTTTCTTTTCTGGCATCCCGCATCAGGCTTTCGGCTCGGCACAACTGAAGTCAGGATTCTATGCCCAAGCGCCCCTCCGGAACTTGATCCCTGAAAACACAAAACCACTCCATGGAGTGGTTTTGCCTGACATCGACCCCCGCCGCAGGGGATTTCACCGCCCTCAGTGCGGCTCACGCTGTGATGTACCTGCCGGCGTCTCTCCGCCGTCCGGCGGTGTCCGTACAAGAAAATGCACCGCACAGGAGTCCATGACACCTGCCCAATAATCCAGCCACCATGCAAACGGGCCCATCGCCTTCCCTTCCATTACAAGATCAAGCTGCCGGGTGACCGGAAGGCCACTCACGGAGGAGCAGGCAACTTGAAATGTTGATTTCCTGGAGACAGCTTGCACCCGGGCGGCAGGCGTAAGCGAGAACTAATGCTCACTACCCGTCAAATACCCATCATGCAGGGCACTGGCCGTGATAAAGCGCCTGCCGATAAAAGCGGGCTGGCCGGCACTGTCCTTGCTGAGGTCAGAGCACTTGTCTGTTTTTGGCATCATCCAGACATCGGCCCAACTGCCCCTTTGGAACACTCTGAATCCTGCGCAGGAGCGCATGGGACACATCGAGAACCCGGTAGCGGCCGCGCAGTTCGTCCTCAAGCCTGAGCAGCAGGCTGGCGGCCATTTCGGCATCGGCCAGCGCCCGGTGATAGCGACCGACCACAGGCAACCCGGCAAAATCGATCAGCACACCCAGCTTGTGACTGGGAGCCTGGGGAAAGACCCTTCTTGCCACCAGCATCGAGCAGGCAAACTCCTGATGTCGGCGACGGCCAATGCGAGCCAACTCCGCATCCCAGAAGCGGCTGTCGAATGAAGCATTATGGGCAACCAGCGGATAGTTGCCGACAAAATCGGCAACCTGCCCCATCACCGCATCCGCCGCGGGTGCGTCACGCACCATGGCATCGGAAATGCCCGTAAGCGCCTCAATGTGCGAGGGAATGCGCACGCCGGCGTTCATCAGGCTCTGGTAACGATCCACCACCTTGCCATCCTGCAGGATGACGGCAGCGATCTCGGTGGCACGGTCACCATGTGCCGGAGACAAACCGGTTGTTTCGAAGTCGATGACAGCGACAGGCTCCATGGCGTTTTCCTTCTGCACAACACAAGATCGTATGATCGACGAGCCTGCAAAGGCAGGCAGGTTACGAAACGCCAGTCTCTGAAGTAGCGACGAAGCACCCGAACGATATAGCCGTCGAGTGCGTGTCAGCCGAGCGGCTGATACAAAACAAAAGGCCCAGTCCGAAGACTGGGCCTTTTGTTTGTTTCTTTTGGTCGGGGCGGCGGGATTCGAACTCGCTACCCCTTGCACCCCATAAAGGTGAAAGCCTGTCTTGGCAGATCCAACGGCGAGTCTGAAAGACACCATAAGACTCTGTTTTGTATGATAATTAGCCCTTTACCTGTCTCATCCCGTCCCATACAATACAACCTGATCCACAGATTTTGTGGGGGGAAATGTGGGGGGAATTTTTAGCCTCTTCGAATTCCCCCCTGCACAGGGAAACGGAAATGGCAAAGCTCACCGTCAAGGAACTGGAAGCGCTCCGCGAAGCAGACCACGGCAAGAAGCTCCGCGAGGATGGAGGCCTGATCGGCACCGTCCGCGCCGGCACTGGCGGCGTATCGGTGTATTTCGATTGGCGCTACCGCTTTGAAGGCAAGGTGAAGCAGATCGCCGTAGGGGCATGGCCGAAGCTCAACATCGCAGCCATCCGGGCAGAGCGTGACCGCCTCAGGGTTGAAGTTGAAAGCGGCTCAGATCCGGCAGAGCGCCGTAAGGCCGAACGCCTCAAGGCCAAGGCCGACCAGCTCGAAGCCGTCGCAGAGCAGGAGCAGCGGATTACAGAGCTGGCAGCGCAGCAAGCACGCCTAAGCGTTCGCGACCTCTTCGAGCGCTGGGCATCGGTGGATCTGATCCGGCGCAGGGACGGCGGGAAGGAGATCCGCCGCATGTTCGAAAAGGACGTGCTACCCCTCGTTGGCGCAATTGCAGTTGAGGACGTGCGCAAAGGGCACATCACGGGAGTAACAGACGCCCTCCTCGCCCGCGGCGTACCTCGCATGGCGAAACTCATCTTTTCCCTGATGCGGCAGATGTTCCGCTTCGCAGTGGATCGCGACGTCATCGAAGGCGACCCAACCGCAGCCATCCGGAAGGCCAAGATCGGCGGCAAAGACGTGGAGCGTGACCGCGTGCTGTCCGAGGATGAAATCCGCCAGCTTGCCGCCCAGGCACCGCTGGCAGGCCTGATGCCGACCACCGAGGCGGCCATTTGGGTTGCCCTCTCCACATGCTGCCGCATCGGTGAGCTGCTGGCCGCACGCTGGGAGCACATCGACCTTGCGCAGGGTACGTGGTGGATTCCCCCGGAAGTCGCCAAGAACGGCAAGGCGCACACCGTCTATCTCTCGGACTTCACCAAGCAGCAGTTCCAACGGGTGAAGGACTTGAACAGCGCCGCGCCCTGGTGCTACCCCAACCGCAGCAGCACCGATTCCGTGTGTGAAAAGACCGTGACCAAGCAGCTGGGCGACCGGCAGCGCCAGGGTAAGGCGCCAATGTCTGGCCGAGCCAAGGCCGACTACACCGACAAACTCGTACTCCCCGGCGGGCGTTGGACACCCCACGACCTGCGGCGCACAGGCGCAACCCTAATGGTCGCGCTGGGCGTCCTGCCCGAAGTCGCGGAACGCTGCCTGAACCACACCGAGGAAAACAAGGTAAAGCGGATCTACCAGCGCCACAGCTACGAAGCCGAGATGCGCCAAGCCTGGAGCCTGCTAGGCGAGCGCCTGGACCTCCTCACCCGCACCGATGCAGGCAACGTCGTAACCCTTCGCCGAGCCTGATTTTTTATTTTTCCGCCCCCAAGGAATACCGGAAAAAGATCTACACGATCTACACATCGTCACAACCCCTTGAAAACCCGCGCCAGCACTGGGTTTCCAAGGGGCAGGCCCGTGAACATCTCTCCTAGCCGTGACGATCTTTCACCCGTTTCCACCATCACACGACTGCCCAGGAGGCACCATGTCCACCCAAGCCACGCCCGTTTACACCCGCTTCTCCGATGCCTACCCCGACGAGTTCGCCGAATGGTCCGACATCTTCGAACAGGAGAACATGACCCCGCAGCACCAGCGCATGGCAGCTATCATCGACGCCCCCGCGGTGATGCACGCCGCCAAGGCCGTTATCGACAGTATCCTGGCCGACGAAAGCGAACGGTGGCGCGGTGAGGATCGACTGACCCGCCTGGATGCGGTCTGGCAGTTCTTCGGCCGGGCATCTCATCTGCCGGAAGAGCAGCCCCCGGGTTCCCACCTGCGCCGCAAGGATGATGAACCGCTCGCCTTCTCGTCGCCAAGTCAACTGCGCCAAGGTATCACCAGCACCGCAGCCAAGGCCCTGGAGCTTGCCGCCCTGCTGCGCCAGACAGCCACCACAATCGGTGATGTGACCACCCTGGACCACGCCCCCGCCCTGGTCTCACAGTTGGAGGACTTGCACGACGCTGCAGTGATGGCCGCACACCTCTACCTTGACCACCCGCTGCCCAGCGCCGGGAGTTGGCACGGGTGGCTTCAATCACGCCTCGCCGTTCTCAGCATCTATCACCTGCGAGAGAACCACACGGCCCTTATCGCCGCGACGCAGTGCGCCCTCATCGCACATGAAGAGGAGCGCGGGGCATACTGACCGACTGCAGGGGCGGGCGTGGTGCCTGCCCTATCGAGGAAATCAGATGGCGCGCAACGAAGGATGAAGATTCACGAAGCCCACGTGCAGGAATGGCGAAAATGGCCCGGCCCCCCCGATCGTTTCGCCCAGGCCCTCGCATTGGAGGCATCGCACGCCTTTGCCGAATACCGCCAGCTTCATGAGGCGCGTGAGGAGGAAATTGCCCAGTCAAAAAGACAACGAGAGCAGGCCCGCAAGGCGTTGCAGCAGATACAAAAGCAGTTCTCCCTAGCAGAGCAAAACCCTGTTCTTGCACGCGCAATCATCGCGACATTCACCGGCACACCGCACGATAGCTGGGGGAGGGGATCGAGCCTAGAGCCCCCAGAGAGCACGGAAGGATTGCGCCTGTGCGTCGCAGTGCAACGTGAGGCAGCATTTAGCCAAGCCGTGGAACGGATGGCACAGACAATCGACGCCCTGTCGATGCCTGAGAACCCAGGGGGGCGCCCAGCAGAACCAGAACTAGACCGCCTGATACTGCGCCTCTCGGAGATGGTGTGCCGCGCAGGTTTCAAGCAAACAGAACCCCAAAGCATTGCCATCATCGAGAAGCTCATGAGGCAAGGCAAAGTTCCGCGCGCTGCCTTCAGCATCAAATCGCGGATTGCAGAACTGTCCGATCAACACTACCTGACGATACCCCTCACCTCCGCACAACGGGATGCCCTGGAACGGATTGCCGCCGCGCGTCAAGGCTGTGAAACCGAGGCGTAAAAATGGGGTGAGTTTCACTTTCTGGTGACAACTGAGGCCGCGCCAGACAATCACCGACATGTTCAACGAGGCTCAAGGAGTCACAACATGTCGCAGCAGATCCCCGCAACCGGCTTTGTCCGACTGCCCCAAGTTCTCAACGTCATTCCCGTATCCCGTGCATCCTGGTGGCGCGGGGTAAAGGACGGCCGCTACCCCCAGAGCGTAAAGCTAGGCCCGAACACCACGGTATGGAAGGCCGAGGACATCCGCGCCCTCATCGAGCGCATCGGGGGTGTCCAGTGAAACCCCCTCTCCTCATCCTGTTCAACGAGAACGGCACCCACACCGTTCACGTCTTCCCCAGCCGGCCGGCCTACCGCGCCCAGCTCGAAACCGAAGAGGCGCACGCCCAGGCCAAAGGCTTGAAGCTGTCCGGGTACGCAGGCCCGGCCGGCCTACGCAAGGCGAACTTCTACGTGACCCACCCCGCCGCCGCGCCCGCCCCCATGCCCACACCCAAGGAAGTGCGCGCCATTCTCAAGCAATACAAGGAGGCCAACCGATGAGCCCCGCCGCTATCGTGCCGCGCACGAAGAAGAAAGCCCCCAGCGCCCGGCCGAGTGTTGCCAATCCCGTGCAGGTGAAGCTCTTGAAAGGCAAGGCCAAAGGCATTGAACTGTCGTGCGTCGATTTCCTGGCCCATGTCTTCGCCGGTATCGGTGCAGATGAGGTGCCATGGCTGGCGGGCTTCCCTGGCGACGTTGCGAAGGCCCCGCACTCCGTCTGGTTTGGCTCGCCCGCTATTCCGATGCCTCGCTTTATCCGCCCCGACCACAACAATTACGTTTGCGTCAGCACATTCAAACGTGCCGAAGACGGCCGCTATCGACGCCGGAAAGACTGCTGGGCAGGGCTGCACATGGTGCTTCTGGATGACCTAGGTTCGAAGATCCCGTTCGACGCCCTGCGCCTGGAGCCTTCGTGCATCGTTGAGACCTCGCCCAAAAATTGGCAGATTTGGTATCTGTTGCAGCGGCCCGAACGCGACCCGCTCAAGGCGGAGGCCCTGATAAACGGACTCATCAAGGCCGGTGCCAGCGACCCCGGCGCCGGGGCCCTCACTCGGTACGGGCGCCTGCCGACGGGCAGCAACGGCAAGGCCAAGCACCAGGGCAAGGACGGCAAACCCTTCTCTCAAAGGGTGCATGTGTGGGAGCCTTCGCGCCGCTACACTCCCGAGCAGATCGCGCAGGCATACGGCTTCGACCTTGAGGCAGCCAGCAAGCCACGCGCCCAACGAAAGGGCACCAAGCCCATCAGCGCAAACCGCCATGTCGAGGTGCTCGACGCCGCCGGCCTCTACATCCGCCCCATCAGCGGCATGCACGGTGCGCACCAAATAATATGTCCGTGGTGGGAACAGCACACCGACAAAGACCAGACCGGCACAATCTACTTCATACCCGACGAGCATAACGGCGGGCGCGGGGGCTTCAAGTGCCAGCACGGCCACTGTGCAGACCGAAGCATTGCCGACCTTGATTACTTCATCCTGACGCTTCGGCGCCGGGCAGCGAGGGCCGCAGCATGAATGCCCGCATCTCCCCTGATCTGGTCAAGGCCGCAGCCGAACAGACCGCAGACCCCGAAAACCTCGTACGCGATGCACTGGCCCGCCAAACCACCGACAAAGGCGCTATCTTCGCTGACGATGTCATCGAAGCCCTGGCCACCATCCGCCGCAAAAGTGAAGCCGAATACATTCGCCTGATTGCCAACGTGAAGGGCGTCAGAACGAAACTCGACAAACTCACAAAGCCCCAGGGCCAAGCCGCCCAACAAGACAGCCTGCAATCGATGATTCTGGATGTTGCCCGAGACGGCGCCGAGTACGCCCACACCGCCGAGGGTGAAGGCGTCGCCCTGGTGGAAGTGGCCGGGCATCGTGAAACTCACTTGCTCACCTCGCAGACCTTCGATAAGTGGCTGCGCGGTGAAGTGTTCGACGCACGTGAAATAGGGATACCCGATTACGCCATGGCAACGGCCGTTGCCACCCTCAAGGCGATAGGCACTTTCAAGGGCCCGGAAGTGGAGGTGCATCGGCGAGTAGCGAAGCACGACGGCGCCTACTGGATCGACCTGTGCGACGACCAATGGCGAGCCATCAAGGTGCAGCCCGGAAAGTGGGAAGTGATTGACCGCCCGCCCGCGCTCTTCGTGCGCACCCCTGGCATGCGCCCGCTCCCCGAGCCTGCGAAGAAAGGGAATCTCACCCTGCTGTGGCGTCACCTCAACATCCCGAAGCAGGCGCAACCCTTGGTTCTGGCCTACATGCTCGACAGCCTGAGGCACGACACACCCTATCCGGTGCTTGAACTTGTCGGGGAGATGGGGAGCAGCAAGAGCACCACACAGCGCCGCCTGCGCGCCCTGATCGATCCTCATCAAGTGCCGTTGCGCGGTGCGCCGAAGTGCGTGGAGGACTTGCACATTGCAGCAGCAAACGCCCATATCGTCAGCCTGGAAAATCTGTCTCAGCTCAACGGCGAACAGCAGGACGCCCTGTGCATCCTGAGCACCGGGGGCGGATACGCAACGCGCCAGCTATATACGAACGGCGGCGAGCATGTGATGCAGAGTAAGCGCCCGGTGATGCTCAACGGTATCAACGCCGTGGCAACGCAGCCGGACTTGATCGAACGCACCATTTCGGTGGAACTGCCCACTATCACTGCGAAGGCGCGCAAGGACGAAGAGAGCATGGGGGCGGCATGGGAGAAGGAGTATCCCGCCATCTTCGCCGGCATGCTCGACCTCTTCGCCAAGGCCCTGGAGCGCTTGCCCGCTGTCGTCATCCCTGAAGGCATGGCAAAGCGCATGATCGACTTCCAAAGGCTAGGCGAAGCTATCGCCCTGGCTCAGGGCGGTAAGGCCGGGGAGTTCTCCAAGCAACTGGACACCCTGCACGGTGAATCAGCGCTGCGTGGCCTGGAGTCTTACGGCGTGGCGGTAGGGCTTCAGGTGCTGGCCGCACGCCCCGAGGGCCGAGAGTGGGAAGGCACCTACCTACAACTGCTCACAGAGTTGGGGCGACTGGGGGAGATCGACCGGAGCAACTGGCCGAAGTCACCGCGCCACCTATCCAGCCAGATCAAGCGGATTGCACCAGGGCTGCGCCGGGTAGGCATCCGCATCGAAACGGCAGGGCGCGGGGCGACAGGCGCCAAGGTGCGAATCGTCAGGGAGTGACACCACACGCTCAGGAAGACCGCACGCACGATCAATAGCGGGGTTCCGGCTCGCTCCGCCCTTCGAAAGGCACGAAGCATTCAACGATCACCTATAGCGCCCATTGTGAATCATCAATGAATGCTCACCACCGCCATCTGTCCGATATCGCCACATTGCCGACGTCTTTCGCCCGTCAGAGGATCTCACCTCAATGACAGAGCCGGGGGGGCCAACAACAGCGACAATCTCGGCCTCCGTCATTCCAGGTTTGATTTCGGAGAACTTCCAAGCTGGCACCAGCCCCTCTTGCGGAATAGGCTGCAACGGCGATGTTGGCACCGGTTCAGGGGCCTCAATAATTGGCCCTTCGAGTTGGATCGCGCGCGGCTTCAATTCAGCGGTGGGGCGAGATAGAGAACGGACTGATTCATCGTTAGCCGCAACCTCGATTACCGCCGCGTGGTTGGTGTAATACCATAGCCCAGCCGCGCCACACGCGACAACCCCCAGAACAACCCCCGCAGCCTTACCAGCAAAAGCGAGTATCTCGCCGGGGGTCTCGTCGCCCCCATATGGTGTGAGCTTCCACACCGCCGCCAGAGTGGCAGCAATCACGAAGAGCACATCAAGCCATCCGTATCGGTAGCTTCCTGTGATCGTGACAACCGCGCACCCGACAAGACCAATCAAAACGGCATAGCCGCGATTCTTCGCGAACAGGCACAGCACAAACACGGCGACAGCCTGCCAGAACGCAATCATCAGCACGGGGAGCGACATCGCCACATCCGAATCAAGATCGAGAGCCAAACCATGCCAGGGTATCGGGCGGCACCTGTATGGCTTGACTCACGCAGAATCGGTGCCGAAAGTCACAAAAGACCTACACATCTACACAGACATACACCCCTGAAACCCAGTATCGGCGCGGGTTTGTGTAGATGTGTAGGTGTGTTGGTGCTTCTTTTCTTTCTTAGAAAAAAAAAACAGCTATGCCCCACCCGATACCAGGGCGACCAGCTCTTCGTCGGGCATGGCTGCGATCTTGGCCAGCAGTGCAGACCCCGCCGGATTCACGGACATCCGATGCACTTCCGGTTCATTGAAGCCACACATGCGGGCCAGATCCCGGTAGCCGGTGAGCATTGCCGATGGATCGGAAGCCAGACGCGCCATCTCGATTGCCTCCAGAATCCCAGCAATCACACCCTGACGGGTGACTTCAAACTCCGCGGCCGTGCGCGCCTGCGCCGCCCGTATGGCCTCCAGAATTGCAGGTTTCTGCAAGTTCTCCGTGGCAATCGCACCCGCTGTCTTTTCGCTGTAGCCGGCACGGCGTGCGGCTTCGGATGCGTTGCCGCACAACACGAACTCATCGACAAAGCGTGTTTGCCGGGGCGTGAGCTTGGGGCGATCACCGGACATCTCAGCCATCCTCCTGCACCAGTTCGCCGTAGGCCTCCAGTAGCACCCGCTCCAGCACCTCGCGCTTCGATAGCTTGTGATGCTCCGCCAGCCGATCCAGGGCCAGGGCTGCGCCCGCATCCACCCAGGTGTTTATCCGGCGCTCGCCGTTCTCGCCGGCCGTAGCCCTTCGATCCCGGTACTCCGCTTGCCGCTGCGCTGCTGTCTTTGCCATTGCAAACCCTCTACGTTACTGCGTAACAGTAGAAGAGAGTCTACAGAAAATTTTGAAAAATATAGGGAAATTGTGGGGTATGCACCCCTCCCCCACCTTTCCGAACAGGCCGGGGCACTTCGGATTCGGATTCCGGTTCCGACCTGAAAGAATGCGGCTTCGCCGTTTGTTTTGAATTTCAATAGGGCGCTTCGCGCCGAGGGAACGAGAAGAACAGATCGAGGCGCCTGCGGCGCGAGGGATGGAGGCCGCTACCCACCAGGGGAGCCACCAGAGAGGCAGGAGGGGCACCGGCGCCCGTGTCTGCAGCCTGATGGCCTGTCACGGCGTAAGGGTCCCGGCGCGCTGCTGGCGTGGTCGGCATGGCACCGCTGAACCCGTGAGGGTTTGGCAGCAAGGAGGGCTGAATGGGCTGCACCAAGGCCCCAGGGCAGCGCCGCGGAACGCGCGAGGGCGCGCGCAGCTTTGCACCTTGTGGGGGGAAATGTGGGGGGAATTTCCTGATCGGGGGCTAGAAAAGACTTAGGCCACTCCGAAGAGTGGCCTAAGTCTTTGTTTCCATTGGTCGGGGCGGCGGGATTCGAACTCGCGACCCCTTGCACCCCATGCAAGTGCGCTACCAGGCTGCGCTACGCCCCGACAAGCTGCGCATTATAGACATCGTTTCGAGGTTTGCCAAGCCTCTTTTACATTCCTAGCCAGTAGTCGGGATCAGGAAGTCGTCGGAGATCCGGCAACCCAGGTCGAAGATGCGATCGCGGAAGTCTTCCAGGTACTTTCTGAAGCCACCTTCGAAGATACGTTCGATACGGCCGAAACGCAGGTGGGACTCCAGCTCTCCAGCCAGGCGCTCGGTTTCGGCCGAGCGGGCGTTGGAAACCCGGGTCAGGTTGGAATGCACTTCCTTCATGCTGCGGGCCAGAGAGCGGGGCATGTCGGCGCGCAGCACCAGCAGTTCGGCCACACGCAACGGGGTGATCTGGTCGCGGTAGACCTTGCGATATACCTCGAAGGCCGAGACGGACTGCAGCAGCGCACTCCACTGGTAGTAATCAGTAGCGTGAGCTTGCTCCTCGTCGGCGCCCGGCAGCAGGTTGAGATACTTAACTTCAAGGATGCGCGCCGTGTTGTCGGCCCGTTCGAGGAAGGTACCCAGGCGGATGAAGCGCAAAGCCTCGTCCTGCAACATGGTGCCGATAGTGACCCCGCGGGAGAGGTGGGAACGGTACTTGACCCACTCGAAGAAAGCCCCGGGCCCGGACTCGAGAAGCTTGGCAACGGTGAAATCGCGCATCTTGAGCCAGGTTTCGTTGGAGGTTTCCCACAGCTCAGATGTCAGGGTGCCACGCACGGCGTGGGCGTTCTCGCGGGTGGCACGCAGGCAGCGGAAGATGCTGCCAGGGTTGTCCCGGTCAAAGATCATGAACTCAAGGACAGCCTCGGTGGAATAGGCAGGGTGCTTCGCCAGATAGGCGTCCTGCAGCTCCATGATCTTTAGCATGCCGGACCACATCGCCTCCACTTCCTCGCCATTCTGCGGCAGAAGGGAAAGTCGATAGGTGACATCAAGAATGCGTGCTGTGTTCTCGGCCCGCTCCATGTAGCGGGCCATCCAGAAAAGGTGATCAGCAGTGCGGCTCAGCATGTTTTCAGGCCTCCAGTACCCAAGTGTCCTTGGTGCCCCCGCCCTGCGAGGAGTTCACCACCAGTGATCCTTCGCGCAGCGCGACGCGGGTCAGGCCACCCGGCACCATCTGCACTTCGGTCCCCGAGAGGACGAAGGGGCGCAGATCCAGGTGACGCGGCGCGATGCCGCTTTCGACGAAGGTCGGACAATTCGAAAGGGCCAGCGTGGGCTGGGCGATGTACTTCTCGGGGTTGGCGATCAAGTACTTGCGGAAGGTCTCGATCTGCTCCGCGGTGGACGCCGGCCCGACGAGCATGCCGTAGCCACCGGCACCGTGTACCTCCTTGACCACCAGCTCGGGCAGATGGGCCAGGGTGTAAGCCAAATCCTCAGGCTTACGGCACATATAGGTGGGCACGTTATTGAGGATCGGCTCCTCACCCAGATAGAAACGGATCATTTCCGGGACGTAGGGATAGATGGACTTGTCGTCCGCCACACCGGTACCGATGGCATTCGACAGCGTGACGCGGCCGGCCCGATAGGCATCCAGCAGGCCCGGCACGCCGAGCATGGAGTCCTTGCGGAAGTATTTCGGATCGAGGAAGTCGTCATCCACCCGACGATAGATCACATCCACCCGGCGCGGACCCTGGGTCGTGCGCATGAAGACCTGGTCTTCACTGACGAACAGATCCTGACCTTCAACCAGCTCGACACCCATCTGCTGGGCCAGGAAGGCGTGCTCGAAGTAGGCGGAGTTATGAGCACCAGGAGTCAGCACGACCACGGTAGGATCCGTCACGCCTACCGGGGCCAGGCTGCGCAGAGTGTGCAGCAGCATGTCCGGGTAATGCTCGACGGGCGCAACCCGGTGGCGGGCGAACAGCTCGGGGAACAAGCGCATCATCATGCGACGGTCTTCAAGCATGTAGGAGACGCCCGACGGTACCCGCAGGTTGTCTTCAAGCACGTAGAACTCCCCCGCCCCTGCCCGCACCACGTCCACACCGGCGATGGCTGCGTAGATATCGCAGGGCACATTGACACCCTGCATTTCCGGGCGGTACTGGGCGTTGTTGAGCACCTGCTCGGCGGGGATATGCCCTGCCTTGAGGATTTCCTGATCGTGGTAGATGTCATGGATGAAGCAGTTCAGCGCCTTGACGCGCTGACGCAAGCCAGTCTCCAGATCCTTCCACTCCTGGGCGGGAATGATGCGCGGAATGATGTCGAAGGGAATCAGACGCTCTGTACCCGATTCCTCACCGTACACCGCGAAGGTGATGCCGTAGCGATGGAACAGGGAATCTGCCTCTGCCCGCTTGCGGGCGATGCGGTCTGCCGGAGTCTCGCTCAGCCACGCGGCGTAGCCCGCGTAATGCGCACGGACACTCCCATCGTCCGCAGTCATTTCATTGAAGAATTTTGTGATGGCCATTAGCGCTCGCCTGTTATGTTGTGAAGCGGAGATACCACTTTATGCTTAGCTAAAAGCATGCCAATCAAAAAACCCTTATAAACAAAAGACTTTTTGGCACGCTGACGCGCTTTCGCACCAAGACAGTGCGAGCGCACCGAACTGGGGAAGCCCCCATGCCGCAACTCGGTGCGCCTCCTCCCCTGCCCTCCCGGAAATCACGCTCCCCCGGTCACCTATGAAAGTCTCCACAGGGTTGGCACCACCACGTCGGAATACGACACACGGCTGTGACGAATCTATTCCTTTAGTTATAGACAATGCCGATACAATCGCGCCCGGCCGCATGTGCTGCCCACCGGATTTCATCATGTCAAAGTCTCTCGCCAAGCCCTTGCTCATTGCCGCCCTGGTCGCCGCCACCCCAACGGTTTCCGCCGAGGACAGCCTGAGCGCACTCAAGCTGATGAGCCTCGACGAACTTGCCGACCTACGCGTCAGCACGGCCACCCATCGCAGCGAGCGGCTCGAGGACACAGCGGCGGCGATCCACGTACTCACGGCCGAAGACATCCGGCGATCCGGCGCCACCTCCCTGCCCGAACTGCTTCGCACGGTCCCGGGCCTCAATGTGGCCCGCATCAGCGCCACTGAATGGGCTGTCAGCGCACGGGGCTTCAACAACCAGTTTGCCAACAAACTACTCGTCATGGTGGATGGGCGCAGTGTTTACACCCCTTTCTTTTCAGGCGTGCTGTGGGACGAGTTGAACATCGTCATTCAGGACATCGAACGCGTCGAAATCGTTCGTGGGCCGGGGGGTTCCACCTGGGGGGCAAATGCGGTCAATGGCGTTATCAACATCATCACCCGTCATGCCGAGGATACCCAGGGGACACTCGTCAGTGTCGTCACTGGCGATCTCCAGTCCGAACTCGTCCTGCGCAATGGCTTCAAGGCCGGCGATAACGGTCACGCCCGGGTGTGGGCCAAAGTCCACCAGAACGACCGCCTCGCAGGTAGCGCCGACGACATCAGTGATATCCGCTGGCGGGGTGGCCGGGCCGGCTTTCGCGGTGACTGGGAAACGGGCGGCGGCAACCTGATGATCGAGGGCGAGAGCTTCCGCGAACTGAAGCGCCAGGAGCGCGCCTACTCGGGTGCTCACGTTCTCGGTCAGTGGTCTCGGAGCAGCGGCGGGGCACGTGACGAGTTGCGGGCCTACTTCAACCGCTTCACCCTCGATCACTGGATGGTACTCAACAATGGGGCCCGGGCAGAGCTGGACACCTTCGATCTGGGCTATCGTCACCATTTCACGCCCATCGGCGGACACAACCTCATCGCGGGTGTCGGCTACCGCAACATTGCCAGCGACGCCCAGATGACGCCTCCAGCCGGCGTCAGCCGCAGCAGTCGCACCGACCAGTTGTTCAGCGCCTTCGCCGAAGACACCCTGGCCTTGGCCGAGCGCCTTCAGGTCACAGTCGGTGTCAAGGTCGAGCACAATGAGTTCACCGGCGTCGAATGGCAACCTTCCGCCAGGATGCGCTGGTCACCGGCCAGGGGGAATACCCTGTGGGCTTCCGTGGCCCGTGCCGTGCGTACCCCGTCGATCATCGAAGACAGCGCGCGCCTGAGTTCCTACATACCACCCCGCGCCTTCACCGGCGGCCTGCCCCTGTTTGTCACCTCCCATGGCAACCCCAATCTCGACGCAGAACGGCTGATCGCCTACGAACTGGGTTATCGGGTCCAGATCAACCCCCGCCTCAGCTTCGACGCCAGCGTGTTTCTCAACGATTATGATCGCCTGCTGACGGTAGACCTGATCGGTGCCCCCCGACTGGTCGCGAGCCTGCCAAGCCCCTATCTCACCTGGAATGCCCTTGCCGGCAATGCCCTGAAGGGAAAGGCACGCGGCTTCGAACTGTCGATGGACTACCGCCCGAGCGACACCTGGCGCGTACAGACCAGCTACTCTCACCTTGACATGAACCTGGCCACCCAACCGGGCAACACCGAGATCAACCCCCTGCGGGCAACCGGCGAATCTCCGACCCACCAGGCCATGCTCGCCGTCCGTCACGACCTGCGTCACGACCTGGAGCTGGACCTGCAAGCCCGCTATGTGAGCGCGCTACACACCTACAGCATTCCGGATTACCTTACCGCAGACCTGCGCCTGAGCTGGCGCGCCACCAGCCGGCTCGACCTTGCCCTCAATGGTCGTAACCTGATCGGCCCGGCCCGGAAGGAATTCGGCACCAACCTGGTCAATGCCAGTGATGCCTACCTGATCCCGCGGGAGTACTACCTCACGGCCAATCTGCGCTTCTGACCCCTGCTTTGCTGCATACCGGCTTGCCGCTCCTTCTCGCTCGTCTGTTGCGCTGCCGCACCGCGGGTGTGTCGGTGCTGCTCGCCCTTTCGGCATCCCCCCACGCGGGCGACTCGAGCCCGGCAGCCTTTGCAGAAAACGAAGTGAAGGCCGCCTTTGTCTATAATTTCGCCCATTTTGTGCGCTGGCCCGACGGACACACCCTGCGGCCCGGCGATGCTTTCCGGTATTGCGTGTTCGACGAAACCCTTGCCCCCCTGCTCGCCAAGGCCGTTGCCGGTGAGACCCTGGACGGGCACCCCTTGATCGTCCAACGCCAGCCAGATATGCGCAACCTCCAGGAATGCCACTTGATCTATTTCGGTGAACAATCCGTGATTGGCCCTGTCTTCCAGGCAGAGCTGCTCAGGCGTCTGGCCGGCAGCGCGATCCTCACCGTCAGTGACCAGCCTGGCTTTGCGGCCCGGGGCGGCATGATCACCCTGACCCGCAAACGCGGGCGCATTCACCCGGTCATCAATACCGACGCCATTGAACGTGCTGACCTGAGGGTCAGCGCCAAGCTGCTCAACCTCGCCACCCTCACCCATGACGGCAAGGGAGGCACACAATGAAACGCCTGGGTGACTACCCGATCAAGCGCCAGGTGGTGCTGATCGCCCTGATCACCACCACCCTCGGCCTGGTCGTGGCACTGATGCTACTGGTTTACAGCGAGCTTCAGACCGCAGCCCGGGCCATGCAGGACAACGCACACGTCCTGACCCGTCTGGTGGGTGTCAACAGCACTGCCGCCGTCAGCTTCCAGGACCCGGAGGCCGCCCAGGAGATCATCAACGCGCTCGGCAGCGCACCGGACGTGATCGCTGCCACCCTGCGCAGCCCGGAGGGCAAGGTCTTCGCCGAATACCACAGCGAGTTCCCGGCGCACGCCGAAGTGCTGGCCATCGTCGAGGATCACCACAGTGATCACGCCCACGCGGGCGCCCCCTACGGCTCACCACGACATCCCCTCGGCCTGCTTCTCGGCGCCCCCTTCCTGGAGATCGCCAATCCGGTCATCGTCGGCGGCAGGCAGGTGGGCACCATTGAAGCCTATTTCGACCTGACCCCCCTGCGCAACCTTGTGCACAAGCGAGTCCTTACCGCATCCGGCGTGCTGCTGGCCGCCTCGCTGCTGGCCTGGCTCCTCGCCACCCGCCTGCAGCGACTGATTGCCAGCCCCATTGAGAATCTTGCCCGACAAATGCGGCGGGTGTCGGAAACCCGCGACTACGCCCTGCGCGTCAGCCCGGAGAGCAGCAATGAAATCGGCACGCTGATGGACGGTTTCAACACCATGCTCGACCAGATCGAAGCCCGGGACGGACAACTGCGCGTGGCCAAGGAAGCTGCCGAACATGCCAACCAGGCCAAGTCCCTGTTCCTGGCCACGATGAGCCACGAAATCCGGACACCGATGAACGGCATCATCGGCATGGCCGAGCTCCTCGCCTACACCCGCCTGGACACCGAACAGGAACGCTTCGTAGGGCATATCCGCAGCTCCGCCGACAGCTTGCTGCGGGTGATCAACGATATCCTCGACTTCTCCAAGCTCGAGGCCGGCCGCATGACCATCGAGGCCCTGCCCTGCTCACCCCGGACCATTGTCGAGGACATCACCGGCTTCTTCCTGCACAAGACAATCGAGAAGAAACTCACCCTGCACTGCCATATCGACGAAAATCTGCCCGAACGAATCGAGGCCGACCCCGACCGCCTGCGCCAGATCCTCATCAATCTGGTGGGCAATGCCATCAAATTCACCGTGAACGGTGACATCCACCTCCGGCTCTCCTCCCAGCCCGTCTGCGGAAGCAGCCCCCCGGCCGTCCGCCTGCACTTCAGCGTTGAGGACTCGGGCATCGGCATCGAAGCGGACATCCTGCCCCAGCTGTTCACCCCCTTCACTCAGGCCGACAACTCCCATGCCCGCCGTTACGGCGGCACCGGGCTCGGGCTGGCCATCAGCCATGAGCTGGTCCAACTCATGGGCGGAGAGATCGGCGCCTCAAGCCAGCCGGGCAAGGGCTCCACATTCTGGTTCTCCGTGCTTACACCCGTGCTGACCAGCGCGCCTATTAACGCTCCCATGCTCGAACCTGTGCCCCCAAAAAGGGATGTGCCAAGTCTGGCCGGCCTGCAGGTGCTGGTGGCCGAGGACAACACCATCAACCAGCTGTTAGCCACAATGCAGCTGGAAGAACTCCAGTGCGCGGCAAGCACCGTCGGCAACGGCAAGGAAGCGCTCCAGATGCTCGCCCAACAGCACTTCGACGTGATCCTTATGGATTGCCAGATGCCGCTCATGGACGGCTACGAAACCACCCGACGCATCCGTGCCAGTGAAAAGGATGGGCAACATATCCCGATCATCGCCGTCACCGCCAACGCAATGGAAGACGAACGCGAGGCAGCCCTTGCCTGCGGCATGGACGACTTCCTGACCAAGCCCTACAGCTACGCCGAGCTGCAGGAAACCCTCCTGCGCCTGGCCCGCCCGTAGGTCGCCCGCTGAGGCCGCCTGACCCAATTCAGGGCAAGCGGAAAAAATCCTTTCAAGGCATCCACTTGCCCCAGCCCCCCACACCTTGTCCACAGCCTTTCCCACTGCGGCTGTGGGCAAAGCCCGGGCCTGTGCAAAAATGCGCATCTCCCAACGCATTGCCCCCTCATGAGCCAACCGGCCGCAGCAACACTCGCCTCCGTCGATCCGCCACCGCCGATTGTCTATGCACCACCTGCAGGTGTGCCGCAAATCCTGTTCATGGACGAAGTCCTGTTGGTCATCGACAAACCCGCCGGCCTGCTGTCAGTGCCCGGGCGCGGCCCCGATCACGCGGACAGCCTGGCCAGCCGGATACAGGCCGAATACCCCGACGCACGCATTGTTCACCGCCTGGACCTGGCTACCTCGGGGCTGCTGGTGATGGCCCGGGGGCATGAGATGGAGCGTCGCCTCAGCATCGCCTTTCAGCAGCGGCAGGTCGACAAGTACTACGTGGCCGTGGTGGCCGGACATCCTCAGCCGGAGCGAAGCCAGATCAACCTTCCGCTGATTGCCGACTGGCCCAACCGGCCCAGGCAGAAAGTGGATCGGGAAACCGGGAAACCATCCCTGACCACCTACACCGTGATTGAGCACGACGACACAACCCTCACCAGCCGAGTCGAGCTCCAGCCCCTCACAGGGCGCACTCACCAGCTGCGCGTGCATCTGATGGCCATCGGACATCCAATCCTGGGAGACGATCTGTATGCCGACCCGGCAAGCCGGGCCGCGGCGCCGCGCCTGCTGCTGCATGCCACACGGCTGGATCTGCCGCACCCCGGAAACGGCCGGCGAATGACGTTTTCCAGTCCAGCCCCATTCTGAACGGCGGGGCTCGACACAAGGAGGGAAGCGATCAGCCTTGGCGGAAAGCGATCACGTGATCCGCCTCCAGGCGCACCCCGATCTTCTCGCCCAAGGCGTGGTTGTGATGCGACGGCACCAGCGACAACACCTCGGCACCGCTATCCAGCCGGAGCGTATACATAATGTCAGCGCCGCGGAAAGCCTTGTGCAGCACCTCGGCCCGGGTCGGGCTGGCGTCATCGTGAATCACGTCATCCGGGCGCAGCAACACCTCCACGGCACAGCCCTTGCCGCAGGCCCGGCAGCCCAGGCTGCACTCCACCGGCACGCCGGAGTTGAGCATGCCCAGTTCAATCTGCACATGGCGGTCGTCCAGCACCTCACCGGGCAGGAACACGCCCTTGCCGACAAAGTCCGCCACAAAGCGGTTGCCCGGCCGGTGATACAGGTTGTAAGGGGTGTCCCATTGCTGAATACGCCCCTCCGACATGACACCAATCTCGTCGGCCATGGCGAAGGCCTCGTGCTGATCGTGGGTCACCAGCACCGCCGTCATGCCTTCCTTCTTTAGAATCTCCCTTACCTCGACCGACAGGCGCTCACGCAGATCAACGTCCAGGTTTGAAAACGGCTCATCCAGCAATACCAGCTCGGGGCGCGGCGCCAGCGCCCGGGCCAGGGCCACGCGCTGCTGCTGTCCGCCCGACAGCTCATGGGGAAACTTCTGCCCTAGGCCGCCCAGACCCACTGTTGCCAGCAACTCCTCGACCCGCGCCCCCCGCTCGGCCGGCGGCATGGCACCCAGACCGAAGCCCACGTTGCGCTCCACGCTCAGATGAGGGAACAGGGCGTAGTCCTGGAAGACCATCCCCACCTGACGCTTCTCGGGCGGAACCCGATGCCCTGGTGCGCTCACCACCGCGCCATTGATCCGGATCTCGCCCCCGGCCACATCCTCGAAGCCGGCAATGCAGCGCAGCAATGTAGTCTTGCCACAACCGGACGGCCCTAGCAGGCAGGCGATACTTCCCTGCTCAAGCCGGAAGTCGACCCCATTCACGATGGTCTGGTGGCCATAGCGCTGGACAACCGACCTGAGTTCTAGTTTGGACATGGTATCGATTATAATTCGCAACAAGCCGAAAAATCTCATGATCGAACAACACTTTCGTCACCGCTCCGGACGCTTCTCCCCGCTTGTCGTCTCCGCCTTCGTCGTGGCGCTGCTGGCTGGCCTTCCCATTGCCAGCGTCGGTTTCAACCTCCTTCTGGGTGGCACCAGCGGCACCTGGGCTCACCTCGCCTCCACCGTCCTGCCCGAATATGTCCTCAACTCCCTGGCCCTGTGCGCTGGAGTCGGTCTGGGCGTGGCCATCATCGGTATTGCCACCGCCTGGCTGACGGCCATGCATGACTTCCCCGGGCGTCGCATCTTTGAATGGGCGCTGGTGCTGCCCCTGGCGGTCCCGGCCTATGTGATGGCCTATGTGTATACCGACTTCCTGCAGTTTGTCGGCCCTGTACAGACAGCACTGCGGGACTTCTTCGAGTGGCGGCGCGGCGACTACTACTTTCCCGACATCCGCACCCTGCCCGGGGCCATGCTGATGTTCGTGTTCGTGCTGTATCCCTACGTCTATCTCCTCGCCCGCACCGCATTCCTGGAGCGGGCCGGCGGTGTGCTGGAGGCCTCGCGGACCCTCGGCATCGGGCCCTGGCGGGCTTTCTTCACTGTATCGCTGCCCCTGGCCCGGCCGGCAATTGCCGCCGGCGTCGCCCTGGCACTGATGGAGACCCTGGCGGACTACGGCACCGTGGCCTACTTCGCCGTCAACACCTTCACCACCGGCATCTACCGCGCCTGGTTCTCCCTCGGTGACCGCATCGCCTCGGCCCAGCTCGCCGCCATGCTGCTCGGCTTCGTGCTGCTGCTGGTGGCCGTGGAGCGCATTACCCGCGGGCGAGCCCGCTACCACAACACCTCCAACCGGCATCGCCCGCCCCCCGGACGCCTGACGGGCGGCGCCGGCCTGCTGGCCATGCTGACCTGCCTGCTACCCCTGTGCATGGGTTTCCTGCTGCCCGCGGCACTGCTCCTGCGCATGGCCCTCGGCGAGGGCGACACCCAGTTCGGCGAACGCTTCCTGGTACTGGCCCGCAACAGCTTCACCCTGGCGGGCCTCACCGCCCTCATCGCCGTGGCCCTGGCCGTGCTGCTGGCCTACAGCGCCCGCCTCTCCAAAACCCTGCTGGCCAAAGGCCTCAACCGGCTTGTCGGCTTGGGCTACGCGGTGCCCGGCACAGTGATCGCCGTAGGCGTGCTGATTCCCGTCACCCGCCTCGACAACTGGCTGGCCGGCCAGTGGCAGGCCTGGTTCGGCAGCAACCCCGGGCTGCTCCTCACCGGCGGCATCGCCGCCCTGATCTACGCCTACCTGGTGCGCTTCCTCGCCGTGGCGCTGCAGACGGTCGAGGCGAGCCTCTCAAAAATCACCCCCAGCATGGACGATGCGGCCCGCAGCATGGGCCTGGGCCAGGGCGATACCCTGCGCCGTGTGCATGTGCCCATCCTGAGGGGCAGCCTGTTCACGGCCAGCCTGCTGGTCTTTGTGGATGTGATGAAGGAGCTGCCCGCCACACTGGTGATGCGTCCCTTCAACTTCGATACCCTGGCCACCCAGGCCTACGTGCTGGCCTCCGACGAACGCCTCACCGAAGCCTCCACGGCCGCCCTGGCCATCGTCGCCGTCGGCCTGCTGCCGCTGATCGCCCTGTCGCGCCAGATCTCACGCACCCGCAGGTAGGCCGACGCCAAGCCTACAGCGACAGCCCGCGGATGTAGCGATACTCCTGGGTCTCGCCCGAGTAGCCCCAAGCATCGGCACGGGGCTCGTGGATGGCGACATAGCTCGCCGGGTGCAGCCCCGCCAGTTGCGCCGCCAGCACTGCAAAAGCCGCTCGGATAAAGGCGGCCTTCTGCGCCTTGGTGTTGGTTCCGTCGGTAATGCGGATCTCCAGAACGGCACCGGACTGCCCGGGTGCCAGGGCCTGGCCTCCGACGAACCAGTGGTCGGCAGGCGTCCGGGTGATGTGGACCACAGTCAGCGATTCCTTCTTGCCCAGCAGATCCACCGTCAGTCCAGTCAGGGTGGCGGCCACTTCGGCCACCGCCAGGGCTTCAGGTGCGGCGTAGGACAGGTTCAGGTAAGGCATGCTCATCTCCTCCGAAAAAAGAATCAGCCAAGGTGCTCCCGACGACGGGAAACCTCCAGCAAAAGCGCACTACACAACAGGGCTGCCGAGGCCGCCAGCACCGGCAGCGCAAAGCCTCCGGCAGGCCCGCGCAGCGCCACCAGCAGGGGCCCGGCCACCTGGCCAACGCCGTAGCACGCGGTGATCAGGCCAATGCGGCGCGCCGTTACCCGGGGGTCGGGCACCCGGGCCAGCCACTGGGACAGGCCGGCGATACCCATGAAAGTTGCCCCCAGCAAGGCTGCCCCGGCCATCGCTGCTGTTACGCCACTCACCAGCACCGGCAAGGCAACCCCCACGGCCTGGATCAGGGTGGCGCTGATGAGGGCCGGATACACACCCCAGCGAAAGGACAGGCGCACCCAGAACAGCGTTGCCGGCAAGGCCGCCACGCCCACCACCAGCCAGCCGTCCAGGGCGGCGCTGGCCGTGCCATCCTGAGCGCGCAGCATCAAGGGCAGGAAGGTCGCATTGACGATGTAACCGAAGCCGGCCAGTCCATACGCAGCCGCCAGCCAGCCCATGGGTGGCCCGGCGCTTTCGGCCGGCACGGCCGGTTCGCCCAACGCAGGCGCTGACCGAGCGAGGGGCAGCAGCACGACAGCGACCGCCACCGCCCCCAACGCAGCCAGCAGACCCAGCCAACGCCAGCCCTCCAGGGCACTGCCGGCCACCATCATGTGACGGGCCAGCAAGGCTGACAGCACGATGCCGCCGCCCACGCCCATGTAATGCAAACCGCTCCAGCCGGCGGCCTGGCACGCCGCCAGGCTGCGCAGCACGATACCGGTGGCGTACACATAGACCGCCGCACTCGCCACGCCCGACAGGAAGCGCACACCGCACCACCACAGAAAGCCCAGCTCCAGCCCCATTGCCAGGGTCGTCACCACGCTCACCAGCAAGCCTGCCAGTAGGCGGTGCGCGGCATCAGCCCGGCGACTGAAGGCGGCCCACAAGGCACCGGCCAGATAGCCCAGGTAGTTCGAGGCCGCCAGCAACCCGCCACTGGCCACGTCCAGCAGTCCTTCATCGCGCATCTGGGGCAGCAGCGCCGTGAAGCCAAAGCGACCGATTCCCATGGCCAGCAGGAGAGCCAGCAACCCGGCCACAGCAATCGGCAGCGGGCCCGGGGATCGCTGCACACCGGAAAACGACGGGGAGAGAAGACGCATGATGCCGAGCCCTGTTGATCGATGGACACAGCCTAACAAGGGCAAATCAGCAATAAAAATGATTTAATAGAATGGTTTCAATCTCAAAAAGAGATGACCATGGATCTCTCCGACCTGCGCATGTTCCGCACCATCGTTGAGGAAGGCAGTGTCACCCGTGCTGCCGAACGTCTCCACACGGTTCAGTCGAATGTCACCACCCGCCTACGCCTGCTCGAGGAAGACCTGGGCACCCCCCTGTTCGACCGGATCAACCGGCGCCTGGTGATCACCCCCGCCGGCACCCTGCTGGTTGGCTACGCAGAGCGGCTGCTGAGCCTCGCCGACGAGGCCCGCGACGCGGTACGCCGGGCCGACCTGCCCGAGGGTCTGCTGCGCCTCGGCTCGATGGAAACCACCGCCGCGGCCCGGCTGCCAAGCGTCATCGCTGCTTTCCGGCGGGCTCACCCGCGGGTGGAACTGCGTCTCCACACAGCCCCCACCGCCAGCTTGGTGCAGGAGGTGCTGGCCCATCAGTTGGATGCTGCACTGGTGTCCGGCCCGGTTGTCCATCCGGAACTGGAAAGCCAGCCGGTGGTGGTGGAGGAAGTGGTACTGATCAGCGCCGCCGACTGGGCGACGATTGACAACGCGGCGGATCTGGCCCGGCGCGGGCCGGTAGAACTTTTCACCTTCCGGGAGGGCTGCAGCTACCGGCAACGCCTCTTCGACTGGCTGCGCCGGGACGGCATTCCGATTGCCCGCAGCAGCGAGTTCGGCACCTTCGAAGCGATTCTCGGCTGTGTCGCCGCCGGCATGGGCGTCAGTCTGGTGCCGAGGACGGTCATCGGCGCCCACCTGAACGAGGCCGACCCGGGCAGGGCTACCCTGCGCGTGCACCCCGTACCACCCGATCTGGCCTTCTCAACCACGGTGATGATCTGGCATCGGGCCCGCAGCCACCAACCCGCCCGACAGGCCTTCGCCGACTGCCTTGCCGAACAACTCGGCGACCCCATGGAGCACACGACACAATGATGCAGATCTTCGACAAACCCTATTCCCCGGCCTGTGATCGCAACAAGGACGCGATCCTGGAGGCCCTGCGCATCCACTTCGCCGACCGGCGCCAGGTGCTCGAGATCGGCTCCGGGACCGGTCAGCATGCCATCCACTTTGCCGCCGCCCTGCCCCACCTGATCTGGCAGACCAGTGATCGGCCCGCCTACCTGCCCGGCATCCGCCAGTGGCTGGCCGAGGCACGCCTGCCCAACACGCCACCGACCCTTGTTCTCGACGTGGTCGGCCCATGGTCGGCAACAGGCTTTGACGCAGTGTTCAGCTCCAATACCCTGCACATCATGGGCTGGGACGAAGTACAGACCTTCTTCGCCAAGCTCCCCGGCATCCTGACTGCCGATGCACGCCTGAGCATCTATGGGCCCTTCCACTATGGCGGACAGCCCACCAGCCCCAGCAACGCCGAGTTCGATGCAGCCCTGAGGGCGGAAGATCCGAAGTGCGGCATCCGGGATTTCGAGGCCGTCGATGCCCTCGCTCGCGAGCAGGGCTTCCGTCTGCTGGAAGACCGGGCCATGCCGGCCAACAACCGCTGCCTGAGCTGGCAGCGACACGGCTGAAAGCGCCGGTTCAAGAGCGCCCTGCCCTCCAAATGCAACGTGGCGGCGACGCCGGACTGAACCAGCATCGCCGCCACGCGGGCAGCCTGAGCGCGCTGCCGCAGGCGCTCAGGCGCGATTAAGCCCGAGCAGGCCCATCGGACCGTTGGACGTGTTCAGCACCACTGAGCCGATGCCACCGCCCTGTTGTTGCTGCACACCGTAGATGGACAGGTTGCCGGTATCGAAGGAGAACACGTCACCGGAAAGCTTGACCAGCAGCTTGCCGGCGTTCGGAAACCAGGCGTAGGCCATATCGTTCTGGCTGCCGGAGCTGGCCGGCGAGCCGAGCTCGGAGGGCCACCAGTTGGACGACTGGGCAAAGCCCCAGTTGTTACCCTGCGGCGTGGCCGGCTGGGGCTCCCGGTGCTGGGAAAGGTCGGTAAGCAGCGCGCCGACGCGCCACTTGAGGCTCTCGTTGAACATGTCGCCGATCATCATCATGCCGCCACTCATCCATTGCCCCATGCCACCGAACTCCGGGTGGTTGAACTGGGCCTGGCTGAAACCGCCGGATTGAAGTGCGGCATACGCGGAACGACCGGCGTCGGCACTGAAACCGTGGCGGGCAGCGATTTCTTCGATAGTACTCATGGGAATCTCCTGATGAAATGAAGGCGAAGACGCTGGGGGCGGGTCAGCAAAGGGGGGCAAGGCGGGTGCCGATCAACACGGCGGAGCCATCATCGGTGGACAGGGCTTCCGGGCGATGGCGAGGAATCTCGATACCCGCCATGGGGTCGGCGATGGCCTCGATGATGATCTTGGGCGGCTCGGCACGAACCGCCCCGAAAATGGTGGCGAAGGACACATCGGCGGCATCCCGGCCGCTGCCAAAACGCATCAGGCCCATGGGAATGGCGGTGGCCGAGGGATCGAACAGATACCAGCGGTCTCCCAGGAAGACCTCGACATAGGCGTGGAAATCACTCGGACCAAGGGCCGGATCGGCGCCATAGTCGATCCCCGCCACGAAGCGCGCCGGAATGTTGAGGGCCCGACACAGGGCGATCATGAGGTGAGCAAAGTCGCGGCACACACCCACCCGCTCGTTCAGCGTATCGAGGGCGGAGGTGCTGGCGTTGGTGGTGTTGGACTTGAACTCCACGTGCTTTGCCACCCAGGCGCAGATGCGCCGCACACGCTCGTAGCCCGGCGGCAAGGTACCAAATTCGCGATTGGCCACTTCGTAGAGGCGATCCGACTGGCAATAGCGGCTGGGATAGAGGTAAGTCAGCACATCGGCCGGCAGGCGCGACACGGGCACTTCGGGGATGCTCTCGGGCGCAGCGACGTGGTGCTGCAGTTCGACGGTGGCGCTGTAGCGCAGGCGAAGGGTGCCTGCTTCGGCCTTGAGGCGCATGTAGCGATTGCCGGTGGAGGCATCCGTATGGACCTGGGGCAGCAGAAACTGCCCGATCTCCATCATCTCGGTGACCACACGCTGGTGACGCGTATGGGCCGCATGGATGTTGAGGATGAAGTCGCAGCCCGGTGCTGCAACAGTGTAATTAAGTTCGACCGAGAACTTCAGTCTGACCATGGGCGTCCCTGGAAACATTGCCTTGCCGCGAAATTGCGGGTCATCCGGCGAAAAAAATGACCGTCGCAGTGTGGACGCACGTGCGCCATCTGCGACAAGGCCTCCATCCTACGCTGCGGCAGCGCAGCATGCCTGCCTTTCTGCGCTGCCCGGTCGCTGTCAGACCGCCGGGGAGCGGTACAGATTGACCTCATCCCGGGTCGCCTGCGCCACAGCGCGGGCCTTTGCAGCGAAATCCTCGCCAGCGCCGGCGTACAAAATGGCGCGGGACGAGGAGATCATCAACCCGGCCCCAGACGCCGTGCGACCGGCCTTCACGGTGGCCTCAACATCGCCGCCCTGGGCGCCGATCCCTGGTACCAACAGGGGCAGATCGCCGACGATGGCGCGCACATCAGCGAGTTCCTCGGGAAAGGTGGCACCGACCACCAGGGCGTTCTGGCCATGCACATTCCATTTGCCGGCCACCAGCTCGGCCACGTGCTGGTAGAGCTTGCGGCCCCCTTCCACCGTGAGGTTCTGCAGGTCGGAGCCGCCGGGGTTGGACGTGCGACACAACACGATCAGCCCCCGATCGGAGAACTCGAGGTAGGGCTCCACCGAGTCGAAACCCATATAGGGATTGACCGTCAGCGCATCGGCGGCGTAGCGCTCGAAAGCTTCCCGGGCGTACTGCTGGGCCGTGGCACCAATGTCGCCACGCTTGGAGTCCAGCACCACCGGCACAGCCGGATGGTGTTCATGGATGTAGGCAATCAGGTCCTGCAACTGATCCTCGGCTCTGGCCGCCGCAAAGTAGGCGATCTGCGGTTTGAAGGCGCAGGCCAGATCGGCGGTGGCATCGACAATGCCCTTGCAGAAGGCCAGCACCGCATCGGAGCGCCCCTTCAGATGCGCGGGCAAACGCGACAGATCGGGATCAAGCCCAACGCAAAGCAGGGAATCATGGCGCTGCCAGGCGGCAGCCAGCTTGGAACGAAAGTCCATGGAAGTGGGGGCACTGACAGCCCCGGCGTGTGGATTCTGGGCCCGGAGTTTACCAGCCCGGCCACCAAATCCTAATCGGCCGCAAGCTTGCCGGCACAAAGGGGCGACGCAGTGCGATGTTGCGTCACAGCATGCTCCAGACCCTGTCACGGATTGCACCACACCTTCCGTAACGTCACAGCAAACTGCTCAGTTAATGAACACCCCCGAACAGGCCATCCTGACGCGGACGCCCTGTTCATGAGGAAAATTAATCCATTAATAAATAATATCTTAAAAAAATATTATGGATATTTTGAGGCTCTGACACACAGACTGGCACAGGGCTCGCTGAAGGAATCATGCTCCGTAACGGCGTGTTTCAAGGGAAATGCGACCAAGGGAGGAACGAAGTAGCGGCGCTGGATAGCCCGCGCTTCGGTGGTGATATCAACGACAAAATTCCGGAGACAATCGTTATGAAGAAGACCCTTCTGGCCCAATCCGTCGCCCTCGCCTGCCTGGCTGCCGCTGCCGGCAGCGCGCAAGCAGTGAGCTTCACCCAGAATGACGTGACCATCGACATCAATGGCACGATCAATGGTTTCTACGTTAACCGCGAGTCGAAGACCTCGATTGCCGGCGGCCCCGAAACCAAGACCCAGAACAGCGCTCTCACCAACGGCCTGCTGCCGGGCTGGATCAACTTCGTGATGACCACCAAGCAAGCTGGTCAGGACATCAAGGCCCACTTCAGCTTCGCCCCTGGCATCAATGACTCCTCCAGCGTCATCGGCCTGCCCTCCGACCCGGGCGCCGGCGCCACCGGTGGCAAAAACAGCCCCTTCAGCCAGGTGGACGTGCGTAACGTGTATTTCCAGTTCGGCAACAACGACTGGGGCACCCTGAAGTTCGGTCGTGACATCGGTCTGTTCGGTCAGAACATCATCCTGTCGGACATGACCCTGCTGGGCGTCGGTGGCACCTCCAACGCCGGCATCCCCTTCAACACCACCTTCGGCATGATCGGCCACGGTTACATGTACACCGGCTTCCAGGCCCAGATCACCTACACCACCCCGAACTACAACGGCCTGCAAGCCGCTGGCGGCATCTTCCAGCCCAGCTCCTTTGCTGGCGACCAGACCAAGACCCCCGGCTTTCAGGCCAAGGTCGATTACGACTGGACCGGCAACATGCCCGGCAAGGTCTGGGGCGGCCTGATCACCCAGAGCACCAGTTGCTCCAAGGGCTCCACCTGCAATGGCGTTGGTGCCAACCCGGACAAGAGCTTCACCGCCACCGGTTATGAAATCGGTGCCAAAGCCAGCGCAGGCAACTTCGGTGCGGTCGCCTACGCCTTCTCCGGCAAGGGCCTGGGCCTGTCCACCGTGGGCGCCCAGTTCTACGGCGGCAGTGATGGCCTCGGCAACAAGACCGACTCCAAGGGCTACTTCCTGCAAGGCACCTACCAGCTTAACAAGACCAAGTTCGGCATCAACTTCGGCCAGAATAAGGACAACGACGGCGTGCTGGGTGCCGGCAACGAGCGCAAGAACAAGGCCTACACCCTGGGCGTCTATCACAGCCTGAACAAGTTCGTGACCCTGGTCGGCGAACTGAACCAAGAGAAGATCACCAGCACCGTGGACGACAGCGAGACCAAGAACCGCACCCTGTCCGCCGGCGCCATCCTGTTCTTCTAAACCGTTTCAAAGCATTTTCGCCCTCGGGCGACGCTGGTCCCTGTTGTGTTTCTCCCTCCTTCTGGCGCCCTTCGGGGCGCCATTTTTTTGACTGCGTTTCGATGGCCAGGGCAGGCCCGGATGCAACGCGCGGAGGTCGAACGAACTCGCCCCCACAGGGAGCGCCGGCACGGCCCCGATGTTTTGAAAAGGAGCGAGTTCATCTTCAAAGTTCGGGGAGTGCTATCGTCAGCCCCTCCTGTGGCCACTTTTTTCACCCCCATCACATTCATGTTTGCGGTCTCGCCCATGCAACGTGCACTACTCTTCACCATCGCCCTGGCCTCGCTCCCCCGCCCGGCCCTGGCTGACGCCCTCGTCCACCTGGCCATCAGCCCCAGCCGCTACGCCGATGCCCGCGAAGCCCTGGTGGATGCCATCGAGACCGAAGGGCTGGTACCCTCGCCACCGAGCCGCTTTGGCGACATGCTGGCGCGCACCGGTGCCGCCCTCGAGCAGCCCGTGCCGGTGTACGCCGAAGCCGAGGTGATGCATTTTTGCAGCGCCCGCATTGCCTGGCAGCTGGCCCGCGAGAACCCGGTCAACGTAGCCCAGTGCCCCCTGTCCATGGCCATCTACACCTTGCCGGGCGAAGCCGGCGTGGTACATCTGGCCTGGCGCACGGCCGCGGGAGACTCTCCCGGCACTCGGGCCGCCGACGCCCTGCTGCAGCGTATCGCCCGCCAGACTGCCGACAACGCCGGACGCAGCAGCCTCGGCCGCTGATGCAGGCACAGATGCCAACCTGGCCGCGCTCCTTAACCCCTCGCCCTGCGCCGGGCGGCACGGTATAGTTCGCAGCGCTCCGGAACCCCACCTGTCTTTATTTCCAGCATGACCCAGAAGACCTACAACGCCGACTCCATCACCGTGCTGAAGGGCCTCGAGCCGGTCAAGCAGCGACCGGGGATGTACACCCGCACCGAACATCCGCTCCACATCATCCAGGAAGTCATCGACAACGCCGCCGACGAGGCCATGGCCGGCTTCTGCAAGAAGATCGGCGTGACCCTGCACCTGGACGGCTCGGTCAGCGTCTCCGACGACGGTCGCGGCATTCCCGTCGAGATCCACCCGGTGGAAGGCGTGTCCACCGTCGAGGTGGTATTCACCCGCCTGCACGCTGGCGGCAAGTTCAACAAGACCGACGACGACTCGGCCTACCGCTTCTCCGGTGGCCTGCACGGGGTCGGCGTGTCCGTCACCAACGCCCTGTCCCACCGCCTGGAGGTGGAAGTGGTGCGCGACGGCGGCCGTCACCGCCTGGTGTTCTCCGGCGGCGACGTGATCGAGCCCCTGGCACGCATCGGCGACACGCCGAAGAAGGCCAGCGGCACCACCGTGCGCGCCTGGCCCAACGCCAAATACTTCGACGCCGCCGACCTGCCCCGCGGCGAGCTGGAGCGCCTGCTGCGCTCCAAGGCCGTGCTGATGCCCGGGCTGGAAGTGAGCCTGGCCATTGAAGGCGGCGACACCCGGACGTGGCTGTTCGAGCAGGGCATGCGTGGCTACCTCTCCGAAGCCCTCAACGACGAGCCGCTGATTCCGCTCTTCGCTGGCGAGAAATACGCCCCCAAGGGCGACGAGACCTTCGCCTCCGGCGAGGGCGCTTCCTGGGCAGTGGCCTGGACGGCCGAAGGCGCCCCGGTGCGCGAGTCCTACGTCAACCTCATCCCCACCCCGGCCGGCGGTACCCACGAAGCTGGCCTGCGGGACGGCATCTTCACCGCCATCAAGGCCTTCATCGACCATCACGCCCTGCTCCCCAAGGGCGTCAAGCTGACCGCCGACGACGCCTTCGGACGCGCCTCCTTCCTGCTCTCCGCCCGGGTTCTCGACCCCAGCTTCCAGGGCCAGACCAAGGAGCGCCTGAACAGCCGCGACGCCGTGCAGCTGGTATCGCGCATGATCCGCGACCCCTTCGAGCTGTGGCTCAACGAACACGTGGATTATGGCAAGAAGCTCGCCGAGCTGGCCATCAAGGCCGCCCAGGCCCGCGCCCGCGCCGCCCAGAAGGTGGAAAAGCGCAAATCCTCTGGCGTGGCCGTGCTGCCGGGCAAGCTCTCCGACTGCGAGTCCGAGGACATCGAACGCAACGAGCTCTTCCTGGTCGAGGGCGACTCCGCCGGCGGCAGCGCCAAGATGGCCCGGGACAAGGACACCCAGGCCATCCTGCCCCTGCGCGGCAAGGTCCAGAACGCCTGGGAAGTGGACCGGGAGCGCCTCTTCGCCAACGCCGAAATCCACGATATCGCGGTGGCGCTGGGCGTGGACGCCCACACCCCCGACTCCTCGCCCGATTTGGCCGAGCTGCGCTACGGCAAGGTCATCATCATGTCGGACGCGGACGTGGACGGCTCCCACATCCAGACCCTGCTGCTGACCCTGTTCTTCCGCCACTTCCCCAAGCTCATCGAGAAGGGGCACATCTACGTCGCCCAGCCGCCCCTTTACCGCATCGACGTGCCCGCCCAGGGCAAGAAGCGCCCGCCGCGCCGGCTGTACGCCCTCGACGACCAGGAGCTCGGCGCCCTGCGCGACCGCCTGACCCACGAAGGGGTCAAGCCCGAGCACATCGAGGTCGGGCGCTTCAAGGGCCTGGGCGAGATGAACCCCGACCAGCTGCGCGAAACCACCATGGACCCGGCCACCCGCCGGGTGCTGCCGGTGCACGTGCGCGCCGAAGCCTTCGACGACACACTCAAGATGTTCACCCTGCTCATGGGCAAGGGCGAAGCCTCCGGTCGCCGGGCCTGGATGGAGGAAAAGGGCGACTCGGTGGATGCCGACGTCTGATCCCGAGAAAGGCCACGGCGGCAAGGTGTAAAAGGCCCTGACTGACCGTACGCCATCGCGCCAGCGGGCTTGTGCTTTCGGCTGCTACCATCCGGCCATGAGCGACAAACCACTTTCCATGAGCAGCCTGCACGATGGCTACACCGCTGTCGTGCTGGGCGCCAGCGGCGCTCTGGGCAGGGCCTGCCTGCAACACCTCCAGGCCGACCCGCGCTGCGCCCGGGCGATTGGCCTTTCACGCAGCACCCAGCCCTCCCTGGTGCTCGAAGACGAATCCAGCCTGGCGCGCTGTGCGGCACATCTGCGTGAACACGCCCCCTTGCATCTGCTCATTGATGCCACGGGCGCACTCACCCTCGACGGCCGGGGGCCCGAAAAGCGTCTTGATGAGCTGAACATCGACAACCTGTTGCAGGCCATGGAAGTCAATGCACTGGGCCCCCTGCTCGCGATGAAGCACCTGCTTCCGCTTCTCGCCACCGGAGAGCGCGTGATCTGGGCCAAGATGTCGGCCCGCGTCGGCAGCATCGAAGACAACCACAAGGGTGGCTGGTATGGCTATCGCGCCTCCAAGGCCGCCCTCAACATGCTGCTGCAAACAGCCGCCATCGAAACGGCACGGCGTCGACCGCTGGCCGTCATTGCGGCCTTGCAGCCGGGCACCGTGCGCTCCCGGCTGAGCCAGCCTTTTGTGGGTGACGAAGGTTTGGCGCCCGAAGAATCCGCCCGACGCCTGCTTACCGTCATCAATCGACTGCAGCCGAATGGCCGGGCACACTTCGTCGATCATCTGGGCAACAGCATTCCCTGGTAAGCGCCAGGATGAAGCGCCGACGCCACCAACCCTGATCCAGCGCCAGCCACGTAAAGCGAACCGATCTGACGCACATGTCGGCGCCGATCACATCGATTGCCAGAAGCCCGTCGAGGCCGCCGGGCTCGACCCCGCCATTCCCTGGTATCAGATCATTGGCAACCACGACCAGATCTGGATGGGCTCGGTCTACGAGAATGCCAAGACCTGGAGCGCCCATGCGGGCAGCACCATACTCAATATGTCGAACAGCCCTGCCCCGTCGGCAGGCGGAGTCAATGGATCCGGCTTCTACATGGGCGCGGTGGACGGTGCCAGCCCTTACGGATACATCGTCGGCACGGGCTCGCAGACGGCCTTTGCCACACCGCCAACGGTCGTTGCCGATCCCGCCCGCCGCTCGCTGGCGACCACTGCTTCATCGACCCCGAACTGGATGCGCGAGTTCTTCGAGACCACCTCGAATCCCCCCGGGCATGGCCATCATCGCCGGGCTTTGACCGGCTTCTATGCCAAACTGCGGGCCGCTTTCCGTTTTTCGACGCCCGTTTGCCTCATGTCCAGCGCCAACCCCCTTACCATCCCGCGCCCGCCGATCCGCGCCACCATCCTTACCGGCTTCCTCGGGGCGGGCAAGACGACCCTCCTCAACCGCTACCTGGCCACCACGCCGCTTAGAAAAGTCGCCGTGCTCGAGAACGAGTTCGGCGCTGTCGGCATCGACGGTGGCCTGATTGCCGGCTCACCTGCCGTGGAGGTTGTTGAACTTACCAACGGCTGCATCTGCTGCAGCGTGCGTGGCGAACTCAGCAACGCGCTCACCGATCTGGCCGACCGCCGGGACCGCGGCGAACTCGACTTCGACCACCTGGTCGTGGAGACCACCGGCCTCGCCGATCCGGCGCCGGTGGCCCAGGCCTTCTTCGTCGATCAAGGGGTGGCAGGGCGCTATGAACTGGATGGGATCGTCACGGTGGTGGACGCAGTGCATGCCCACACCCAGCTGGCTGCCAACAAGGTGGCCGCTGCCCAGATCGGTTTTGCCGACCGGGTCCTGATCAGCAAGAGCGAACAGGTGGATGCCACCAGCCGCAAGGCCCTCGAACAGCGCCTGACCCGCATCAACCTGCGAGCCCTCATCCAGCCCGTCCCCGATGACGGCCCAGCCCTCAAGGCCCTGTTTGCCCTCGACGCCTTCCGTCTTGATGACGTGCTGGAACAGATCCCGGCCTTCCTGGACGCAGCGGCGCCCAGTGGCTTGCGTCGGGGGGGTGGCGAGCACCGCAGCTTTGTCCGCCACGACGACGAAATCCAGTCCCTCGCCCTGATCCATGACGGCCCGGTGGACTCCCGTCTGATGGCCGGCTTCGTTGAAGAGCTGCTGATCCGCCAGGGCCCGGCCCTGCTCCGCTACAAGGGCGTGCTCGCCATCCGCAACGAGGCGCGCCGGGTGGTGCTTCAGGGCGTTCATCGTCTGAGTGGGTCGGACTACGGCCGCCCCTGGGGCCCGGGTGAGCCCCGCAACTGCACCCTGATCCTCATCGGACGCAAGCTCGACGAAGAAGGCATCCGCAACGCATTCCGCCTGGCCTGCCGCTGAGACAGGGGTCGTCGTCGGCTGGTTATGATCCGAAATGCATAGGCAATGCACTGGATCTGCCTAAAATATGACAATTGCATTATCATTGACGCTCGCCGATACGAGATCAATGAGCACTTCATTTTTTTGCGCCGGCTTCAACACCCTTCTCGCCAACCCTGCTCCCTGCCATGCAGTCTTCCAGGTGTCCAATGAAAAAAGCCCTACTCGTCTTGCTCCAGCTCGGCATGGTGGCAAGCCTCGTCTCCGGTTGCGCCGTCAATCGGGCCACCGCGCACGTCGAGCCGACGACTCGACTCTCCGAAATCAAGACCGTACATGTCAAGAAGTTCGCTGATGACAATGCCGACACCAATGTCCTCATCGTCAACAAGCTCCGAACCAAAGGTGTCAGTGCCACCACCGGCTCCGACGCCCCCCAGACCAAGGTGGATGCAGTCGTCACCTACGTTGAAAAGTGGATGTGGGACATCACCATGTACATGCTCGAGCTCACCGTGGTGATCCGCGACCCTAAGGACGACTATCCCTTGGCGACGGGCAATTCCTACCACACCTCCCTGACCCGCAAGTCTCCCCAAGAGATGGTCAGCGAAGTCATCGACAACATCTACAAGGAACAAGGCCAATGAGCTCTCCCCTGCACTCACGTCCCGGCTTGACCAAGGCCTCTCTCATGGTGCTTCTCGCGAGCCTGTGGCTTGCGGGATGTGCATCCCCTGCAAACCGCGAAGCAATGGTGCCGACAGACATCAACGCAGCCAGGCCCCATCCCTACAGCGTGAGCGTGCTGACCTCGGGAGGCGCCGACACGGGCGCACTGGATAGCAGCAATATCACTGACGACGACCTCAAGGCCGCCATCGAACAAGCCGTCACCCAGAACAAGGTGTTCAAGAGTGTCGTGCAGGGCAAGAACGGAGACTACGAGCTGTCAGTCCGTGTGACCCGGCTCACCAAACCGCTCTTCGGCATGACATTCACCGTGGAGATGGAAGCCGCCTGGTCGCTGACCAAGATTGCCGACCGCTCCGTGGTCCTGCGCAAATCCATCAACGCATCGGGTAGCGCTGGCGCTGGCGACTCTCTGATCGGCGTCAAAAGGCTGCGCCTCGCGGTCGAAGCGGCTGCCCGTGCCAATATCGCAGAAGGCCTCAAGGCCATTTCCACCCTCACGCTTTGAGATGTCGCCCCGTCGGGGCGAGTTCGAGGGTATTCCCCTGTCCAGGTCCCCAGTCGGCTCGAGCCCACTGGGGACTTTTCCTTCCAGGCGCATCCAGAAGCCCTGAAAGCACCCATTGAACCGCCCCGGGCCAGAGCACACCCGGACCCCGCCTGATTCAGGCAGTCGCCGCAGCCAATCGCCCGCAGAAATTTCCCCGGCCTGTGGTATTTTTGCCGACTTCGCCGCGCACGACAGGCGCGCGCAACTCCGCTAACTCCGCCGGCCTGCAGCACAGAATGAACGACACTCCGGACCTCTTCGACTCCCCCGCCCCCGACCACGCCGAACCGCCTCCACCGCCACCAGCCACACCGCTGCTGGGCAGCGACGACGCCCTGCCCCTCGACCTCTACGCCGAGCGCGCCTACCTCGCCTACGCCATGAGCGTGGTCAAGGCCCGCGCCCTGCCCCAGGTCGAGGACGGCCTGAAGCCGGTGCAGCGTCGCATCCTGTTTTCGATGAACGAGATGCGCCTGTCGCCGGGCTCCAAGCACGTCAAGTCGGCCCGCGTGGTCGGCGACGTGATCGGTAAGTACCACCCTCACGGTGACTCCAGCGTCTACGACGCCATGGTGCGGGTGGCCCAGGACTTTTCCCTGCGTTACCCGCTTGTGGATGGTCAGGGCAACTTCGGCTCCCGGGATGGCGACTCGGCAGCGGCCATGCGCTACACCGAATGCCGCCTCACCCCCATCGCCGAGTTGCTGCTGTCGGAGATCGACCGGGGCACCGTGGATTTCCGCCCCAACTACGACGGCGCCTTCGAAGAGCCCCAGTTGCTGCCGGCGCGCCTGCCCTTCGTACTGCTCAATGGCGCCTCCGGCATTGCCGTGGGCATGGCCACCGAGATCCCGTCCCACAACCTGCGCGAAGTCGCCAGCGCCGCCATCCACGCCATCGAGAACCCCGAGGCCACGGTGGCCGACCTGATGACGCACATCGCCGGCCCCGACTTCCCGGGTGGCGGTCAGCTCATCTCCCCGGCGGCCGACATCCGCCAGGCCTACGAGAGCGGCCGCGGCAGCCTCAAGCTGCGGGCGCGCTGGATCATCGAGGACCTGGCCCGCGGCCAGTGGCAGCTGGTGGTCAATGAGCTCCCGCCCGGCGTGTCGGCCCAGAAGGTGCTCTTCGAGATCGAGACCCTCACCAATCCCCAACCCAAGACCGGCAAGAAATCCATCGACGCCGACCAGGCCCAGCTCAAGGCCGTGATGCTCGGCGCGCTCGACCGGGTGCGCGACGAATCCGGCAAGGATGCGCTGGTGCGCCTGGTCTTCGAGCCCAAGAGCCGCAACCAGGACGTCACCGAGTTTGCCAACCTGCTGCTGGCCCATACCAGCCTGGAAAGCTCCTCGTCCATCAACCTGGTGATGATCGGCCTGGATGGCCGGCCCGGGCAGAAGAACCTGGCCGACATCCTCCACGAGTGGGGCCGCTTCCGCGTCGTCACCGTGCGTCGGCGCACCGCCCACCGCCTGGGCCAGGTGGATGACCGCATCCACATCCTGGAAGGCCGTCACATCGTCTTCCTGAACATCGACGAGGTGATCCGCATCATCCGCGAGTCGGACGAGCCCAAGCCGGCCCTGATCGCCCGCTTCGACCTGTCCGACCGCCAGGCCGAGGACATCCTCGAGATCCGCCTGCGCCAGCTGGCGCGCCTGGAAGGCATCAAGATCGAGCGCGAACTGGCCGAACTGCGCGGCGAGAAGACCGAGCTGGAAGCCCTGCTGGCCAACGAGGGCAAGCTGCGTCGCCTGGTGATCAAGGAGATCCGCGCCGACGCCGACAAGTACGGCGATGCCCGCCGCACCCTGGTGGAAGAAGCCGTCCGCGCTGGCGTCACCCAGACCGTGGTGGACGAGCCCGTCACCGTGATCGTGTCGGAAAAAGGCTGGGTACGCTGCCGCAGCGGGCACGGGGTAGACCTGGCCAACGTCGCCTTCAAGGATGGCGACCGCCTGGGCAGCGCCTTCGAATGTCGCAGCGTGGACAGCCTGGTGGTGCTCACCGACGGCGGCAGGGCCCTGACCGTGGCCGTCGCGGCCCTGCCCGACGGGCGCGGCAATGGCGTACCGTTGGCGTCCCTGATCGAGCTGCCCTCGGGCAGCCGCGTTGCCCATGTGCTGGCCGGTTCGCCCGAGCGTCGCGTAGTGCTGGCAAGCGCCGATGGCTACGGCTTCCTGTGCGGGCTGGGCGACATGATCGCCAGCAAGCGCGCCGGCAAGCAGTTCGTCAGCCTGGACACGGGCGGACGCCTGCTCCAGCCGGTGTTCTTCGATCCGGCCGAAGGGCAGCACCTGGCCGCCCTGTCGTCCACCGGGCGCCTGCTGGTCTTCCCCCTCGATCAGATGAAGTCGCTTTCAGGCGGCGGCAAGGGCGTGATCATCATGGGCCTGGATGAGGGCGAGGCGCTGGCCGCCACCTGCGTGGTGCGCCACACCCTGACCCTGCTCGCCAGCACCCGCGGTGGCAAGGCCGTGGAGCTGGCGGTGGGGCCCAAAGACTGGGAAGCCTGGATTGGCAAGCGCGCCCGCAAGGGCAAGCCTGCGCCGGGCCGCTCCGAGGCCAACGGCCTGCGCGGCGACTGATGAAGCAGGCGCCGGCCCCGCCCCGGGGCCGGCAAGCTCACACCGGCAGCCTGAGCGCCTCGAGCAGGCGCTGGCGATTGATCGGCTTGATCAGTACATCGTCGAAACCGGCGGCGAGTATTTCAACCCGCTGTTCCGGCAGGGCATGGGCGGTGTAGGCGACGATGAACAGCCCGGCGAACGCAGGGTCACTGCGCAAACGCCGGCATACCTCGGTGCCGCTGATACCCGGCATGCTGATGTCGAGGAGGATTGCATCCATCGACACCCCCTGCATGGCAATCAGCGCCGCCTCACCGGAATCGGCCTCGACCACCTCACAACCAACTTGCCGCAACAGCACGCAGGGCAGCGTACGGTTGACCTTTTGGTCATCCACAACAAGCACTTTCATGGATGCAGTCCTTCCTGAGTGGCAGAGACGCGAGGCACGACAGGCAGGCTGACCAGGAACTCGCTCCCCTCGCCCTGACGGGAGTTCAGCACCACATCCCCGCCCATGAGAGCAGCCAGCTCCTTGACCAGGGCCAGGCCCAGACCGGTGCCCTGATGACGCCGGGTCAGAAACCCATCCACCTGGCGGAAGCGCTCGAAGACATGGGGCTGCATGTCGGGATCAATGCCGCAGCCCGTGTCGGCCACCGCGATGCGCAACATCCCGTCATCCTGCCCGATGCGCACCGTCACCGCGCCGATGTCGGTAAACTTGATCGCGTTATTGACCAGATTGTTGAGGATCTGCGCCACCCGGGTGGCGTCGCAGGTAATGAACTCCGGTAGCGCCGGGTCAATCACCAGATCAAGCGCCAGCCCCTTCTCCTCGGCCGGCGGGCGATGGGTGCGCACAATGCGCTCGAGCATCGGACGCAGGGCCTCGGAGCGCAGTTCCAGCTCCATCTTGCCGGATTCGATCTTGGCCAGGTCGAGGATGGAATTGACCAATTCAAGCAAGTGGTTGCTGCTGTCGAGAATGATGCCGGCGAACTCCCGATTGGTTTCGTCCGCGTTGTCCTTGAGAAACTCGGCATAACCCATGATGCCGTTGAGCGGCGTGCGCAGTTCATGGGACATGGAGGCGAGGAATTCCGATTTCATCCGGTTGGCCGCCTCTGCCTTGATCTGACTGTCGCGAAGGGCCGCCGAGATGCGGAACTGGCGATCCAGCAGGTGAATCGCCATCCCCCCGAAAAGCAGCATCAAAAAAGTCATCCCGGCGGCGTAAGCCGTGTAGCCGGCGCGACGCTCACGATACTCTGCAAGGGCAGCATCTTCACTGACACCAACGGCGACGAGCAGCGGATATTCCTTCAGGGCGCGGTAGCCATAAAAGCGTCTGACCCCGTCAGCGTGACTGCTGTAGCGATAGCTGCCCATTTCGGCTCTGGCCAGATTCTCCAGTAGCGGGCTTCGGGATAAATCTTGCCCCACGACCTTGTTGTTGCCCGAACGCCGCGCCCGCACGATGCCGTCCCGGCCGACCAGGCTGACTACGCCATCCTTACCCAGATCGACACCACTGTAGAAATCGGAGAAATAGAAGGGATCCACCGAGATGACCACCACGCCGCCAAAGCTGCCGTCCGGCTTGTTGATTCGCCGGGTCATCTGGATCGACCATTTGCCAGACGCCCTGCCCAGCACTGGCTTGCTGATGAACAACTCGTTACTGTCACGCTCCTTGTGGACACGGAAGTGCTCCCGGTCCGACAGATCCATGGTCTTGTGATTGGCCAGGTTGCTGAGAATGTAGGTTCCATGCTCGTCGATCACGCCGAGCTGGTTGAAGATGCTGCTGATGATCATGCCCTCACGGACATACTCGGTGATATTCACCTGGTTACCGATTTTCTCGTACTGAAACTTGAGAAACAGCACGGACTGATCGACGCTCTTGATCGTGCGAACGGTGTGCTCTTCGAAAGCACGGGCCAGGTTGAGGTTGGATGTGTTGATGGACCGAATGACCAGTTCCTCTTCGGCGCGAGCCTTGTACAGGACAGCGGCCCAGACAAGCACGATCAGCGCCACGACCAGAGCAGCAATGGGCAGAAACAGGCGCAGGCGGCCCTGGGCGGAAACGGGATGACTGATTGATGACATGAAACGGGAAATGAATGGGCGCTTCAGCCCCTTGACGGAGCGGAGCTGAGAGCAATGCACTAACGTCTGAACAGCCCGCAGACTTAACCCCAGAACGCAAAAATCCCGAGCCCGACCCCAGGACAAGAGCGCAAAGCACGCAGCTTCTTCCTCCCCTATCCTGAACGCAGTGACGCTGGCCGCCCCATAAGCATCCTGTGGGCCATCATCCACGTGCTTGGCCGATGGCACGAGGGCGTCAGGATTCTGCATTCCTCTTCACGAATAGTGACGACTTATAACTTTAGTGATAGAAAGGCGCGCCGTTATAGAGATCCGGGTAGCTCATCACCCGAGACCCCGCAGCCAGCCCGGACCCCCATGAAACTTGCCGTCACAGACCGGACCCTGCCCCGATACCACCTAGTGGGGACGCTGCTCGTCGTCCTTGCCCTGGCCCTCGCCCTTGGCGCCAGCTTCCTGTGGATCGCCCACGCGGAACACCAGGAAGCCCTGCAACGCCTCGAACGCAGCTTTGAAAGCAAAAAGGAGGAGCGCCTGCGCGCCGAAATGGCCTCGGCCATCGGCTACCTGGATTTCGTGCATTCGCGTACTGAGGCTGTCCTTCGCGACGCCCTGAAAGAGAAAGTCGCAATGGCGATGCAGACCGCCCAGGGCATCTATGCCCGGGAGCACGGGCGCCGCCCGGAGGCCGAAGTCAAGCGCCTGATCATTGAGGCCCTTCGCCCCCAGCGCTTTTTCGAGGGTCGCGGCTATTTCTTCATCGATGACAGCGAAGGACGCTGCATCCTCCTGCCCACGGCCCCGGCCCGGGAGGGCAGTTCCCTTTGGAACAACCAGGACGACACGGGGCACTACATCAGGCGCGGGCTGCTGGAAGCCGCCCGCAGCGGCAGCGAAGGGGGTTTCTCCAGCTACCGCTGGTACTCACCGGACGATCCGGCCCGGATGTCTGACAAGCTCGCCCATGCCCGCCTCTTCGAACCCTACGGCTGGGTCATTGGTACCGGCGACTATCTCTACAAATGGGAAGATGCACGTCTGAAGGAGGGTCTGGACCGCCTGCGCGCCTGGAATTTCGGCGACACAGGGCATTTCATGGTGATGGGCAGTGACGGCCGCATGTTGCTCCTGCCGCCCGCCGGCCGGGACACTGAAGGCCTGCATTTCGGTCGCGCCGGTACGCCGGCCGAGCAGGCCATCCGGCGCCAATTGCTTGACCTTGGCCAGCACGGCGGCGGGCTCCTCACCTACTCATGGCAGGGCGGCCCCGACGAAGCCTCCAAGACACGTTCCGCCTATGTAAAGGCCTACACGCCTTGGAAGATCGTGGTCATCGCCAGTATCTTCGAGCAGGAAATGCAATCTGCCCTGGCCGCCGAACGGGATGCTGCCGGCACGGCCCTGTCAGCCCGCCTTCCCTATCTGCTGGTGGTCGTGGCGGTCACCGTCGGGGTCGCCCTGGCCGCCTCGCTGCTCTTTTCGCGCTGGATGAGCCGACTCTTCGGTGCCTATCACAAAGCACTCGACACCCACACCCGGACCCTCGAGAAGCAGGCGGGGGAGCTGCGTCTGGCAGGGCACGTGTTCGAGAGCAGCCGCGAGGGCATTATGGTCACCGATCCGGAGACCCGTATCCTCGCGGTGAATCCGGCCTTCTCCGAGATCACGGGCTACTCTCCGGCGGAGATCCTCGGCGAGACCCCGTCCTTCCTGAGCTCGGGCAATCACGAGGCGAGCTTCTACAACGCCATGTGGAAATCAATCCGCGAGAGCGGCTCATGGACCGGTGAAATCTGGAACCGCCGCAAGGATGGCCGCCTGTATCCGGAGCAGATCAGCATTGGCACCGTCTGTGGCCCAGCGGGCGAAGTGCGCCACTATGTCGGCACCTTTCTGGATATCACCGACCGCAAGGAAGCCGAGAGCCGAATCCGTCACCTGGCCGAGTTCGACGTGCTCACCCAGCTGCCCAATCGGGTACTCCTGGGTGACCGCCTGGCTCAGGCCATCGCCGCCGCCCAGCGCACAGGCGACCAGTTGGCCGTGCTGTTCATCGACCTGGACCGCTTCAAGAACATCAACGATTCCCTCGGCCATGCCATGGGCGACCGCGTTCTACGGGAGGTGGCAACCCGCCTGCACCGGCTGGTTCGCCAATCCGATACGGTGAGCCGCCTCGGCGGCGACGAGTTTGTCGTACTGGTCACCGGTCTCGAGCAGCCCGGCTTCGCTGTGACCACAGCCCAGAAGATCCTCAATACCCTGGGCCAGCCCTATCTCATCGATGAGCACGAACTGCAGATCACCCCAAGCATCGGCATCGCCATCTACCCCGACAACGGCACCGATATCGACAGCCTGCTGAAGAACGCGGACGCGGCCATGTATCACGCCAAGAGCTCGGGGCGAAACAACTTCCAGTTCTTCACCCCCGAGTTCAACCACTGGGTCACCGAGCGTCTGCGCATCGAGAACGGTCTGCGCCACGCCATTGAACGACAGGAGTTACGGATCCACTACCAACCCCAGGTGGACCTGGCCAGTGGTCGCATCATCGGCTGCGAAGCGCTGCTGCGCTGGCAACCCGAGGGTGGCGACCTGGTTCCTCCCGACCGCTTCATTCCCATCGCCGAAGAGACCGGGATGATCCACGCCATCGGGCACTGGGTAATCGATGAAGCCTGCCGTCAGCTCGCACGGTGGGACATGGAAGGCGCGACACCGATACGAATGGCAGTCAACGTGGCCGTGCCACAACTGCGCCGGCAGGACTTCGTGACGCATGTGAAAGAGGCCCTGGCGCGTCACGACCTGGCGCCCAGGCGCCTGGAGATAGAAGTGACCGAGAGCGTATTCCTGGACCTGGACAGTCAGATCCGCCAAAGCCTGCGCAGCCTCACCGATCTGGGCGTAAAGCTGTCTCTCGACGACTTTGGCACCGGCTACTCGAGCCTGTCCTACCTGCGCAACTTCCGCTTCGACGTGCTCAAGATCGACCGCTCCTTCGTCTCCGAACTGCACCGCAACCGGGACGACGTGACCCTCATCCGCGCCATCGTCAGCATCGCCCGGGACATGTCCCTGATCACCGTGGCCGAAGGCATCGAAACAGCCGAACAACAACGCATGCTGACGGAGCTGGGCTGCAGCGTCGGCCAGGGCTACCACTTTTCCCGCCCCGTACCGGCCGCCGAGCTGGCCGTGCAGCTTCTCCTCCCGGCACCCACGACAGCAGGCGCCACTGCACACTAAGCTGGCGTACCATCGCCGGTCCTTATGTCGCGGAGCGCCCCTCTCATGATCAAGGCCATCGTCACCGGCCACAGCGGCGGCCTGGGTGCAGCCCTGGCGGCAGACCTGCTGAGCAGAGGCATTGTCGTTCTGGGCCTCGCCCGGCGCACCCACGCCCCCCTTGGCGCGGCCCACGCGGATGCCCTCCAGCAGCACGCCCTCGACCTGTCCGATGCAGACGCGCTGAGCGCCTGGCTGGCAGGGCCGACGCTGGCCGGCTTCCTTGCCGACGCCAGCATGGCCCTGCTCATCAACAATGCCGGCATGCTCCAGCCCGTCGGCCCCTGTGGCGGGCAGGACCCGATGCAGATCACCGCCGCCGTCCAGCTCAACCTGGGTGCCCCGCTGTTGCTGGCCAACGCCTTCGTGGCCGCCAGCGGGCACTGCGCCGAGCGTCGCATCGTGCACATTTCAAGTGGTGCCGCCCGCAATGCCTATGCCGGCTGGGGCATTTACTGCGCCACCAAGGCCGGTCTCGACCAGCATGCCCGGGCGACTGCCCTCGACGGACTGCCCCGCCTGCGCATCGCCAGCCTGGCGCCGGGCGTTGTGGATACCGGCATGCAGGCCGAGGTGCGGGCCAGCGACCCGACGGGCTTTCCCCAGCAGGCTCGCTTTGCCGCCCTCAAGGCCGAGGGCCAGCTCAGCGCGCCGGCCGATGCGGCCCGCCGCCTGGTGGATCACCTGCTAGGCGACGCCTTTGGCCGCGAACCGACCGGCGACCTGCGCACGCTGTCGGCCGCCTGACGCTCAGCTACCCGCGACGATGCGGTAGCAGGGGTTGTAGGTCTTGCCCGGCAGCTTCATGCGACCCTGGGCCACGAAGGAGGCCATCAGCTCATCCATCGGTCCCATGATCTCCGGCTCGCCCTGAATCTCGAAGGGGCCGTGCTTCTCAATCTCGCGGATGCCTTCGTCCTTCACGTTGCCGGCCACCACCCCCGAAAAGGCACGACGCAGGTTGGCTGCCAGCAGGTGGGTAGGCTGGCGCCGGTGCAGGGTGAGATTGCGCATGCGCTCGTGGGTCGGGCGGAAGGGCTGCTGGAATTCGTGCTCGATCTTCAGCAGCCAGTTGAAGTAGTAGGCGTCCCGCTGATCCTTGCGGAAATCACGCACCCGCCCGATGCCCGCGTTGATCTCCTGGGCCACCGCTTCCGGGTCGTCGATGATGATCCTGTAGTGCCGGCGCGCTGCCTCGCCAAGGGTCTGGACGATAAAGCGGTCGATGCGCAGGAAGTACTCCTCGGCACTGCGCGGGCCGGTAAACACCAGCGGGAAAGGCAGCGCGGCGTTGTCCGGGTGGAGCAGGATGCCCAGGATGTAGAGGATCTCCTCCGCAGTGCCGACGCCCCCCGGAAAGACCACGATGCCATGGCCGGTGCGCACGAAGGCCTCCAGACGCTTCTCCACATCGGGCAGGATCACCAGCTCATTCACCACCGGGTTGGGCGCCTCTGCCGCGATGATGCCCGGCTCGGTGAAACCCAGGTAACGCCCGTTGGTGATGCGCTGGGTGGCATGGGCCAAGGCGGCGCCCTTCATGGGGCCCTTCATCGCCCCCGGGCCACAGCCGGTGCATACGTTCAAGCCACGGAGGCCGAGCTGATAGCCCACCAGTTTGGTGTACTCGTACTCCTCCTGCTTGATCGAATGGCCGCCCCAGCACACCACCACGTTGGGCTGGGTGATGGGCTGAAGTACATTGGCGTTGCGCAGGATGTGGAAGACCGCATCGGTCACCCCTTCCGAGGTGGAAAAATCAAAACGCGCCGTGCCGCTGATCTCGGTGCTGGCATACACCACATCCCGCAGCACCGCGACCAGATGCTCCTGGATACCGCGGATCATCTCCCCATCCACAAAGGCGCTGGCCGGTGCGCCAGTGATATCGAGCTTGATGCCGCGCGCCCTTTGCTGAATCTGGATGTCGAAATTGTGATAGCGCTCGAGCAGCTCCTTGCCGTCATCGAGCTCGTTGCCACAGTTGAGCACCGCCAGCGAACAGTTGCGGTAAAGGGTGTGCAGACCGCCACCGCCCTGGTCGGACAGTTTGGCCGCTTCGGCCCGGGACAGAACTTCCAGACGCCCGGTGGGGGAAACCTGTGCATCGACGATTTTATAGTCCATGGCTGCAACTCTCTCTTGTCTGGTCCGGGAATGGCCGGCCAGCCGAAAGCAGCGTTCGGCTGTCGCCGGGGGGCACCACCGCAAGCGGCGAGCCGATTCCAGCATAACGCCAGAGAGGCCGCCTGCGGCGAGAAATGTTGCAGGGCAGCGTGACAGCGGGCATACCGAATGCCCACAGCGTGGGTATGGTGCGCCCGGGGCCGGAGCTCACTACCCTCCCCGCCCTCGCCAAAAGGCCGGCAGACTTAGGGAGATACGCAATTGTCGCCCCCTGCAGGCGACGGCATAATGGGTTTCAAGGCTGCCTTGCCGCAGCGGTTTCCGATCCTCATCGCGCCACAAGACGGCGCTCCAATACCCCATATCCGACGCCCCGCCTTCCATGCCCATCCCGACAACCTCCACCCCCGAAATCGTTGCCGCGGTGATCTTTGCACTCGCCGTCGCCCACACTTTCTCCACCAAGTTCTTCGCCCATCTGGCCCACCGGCAACCCCGGCATGCCGGCCTGTGGCACCTGCTCGCCGAGGTCGAGGTGGTCTTCGGCTTCTGGGCTTTCGTGCTGGTCGCCTCCCTGGTCATGCTTTCGGGCAAGGACGCTGCAGTGCATTACCTCGAAGAGCGCAACTTCACCGAGCCGATGTTCGTGTTCGTGGTGATGGTCATTGCCGCCAGTCGCCCCATCGTCAGCACCGTGATCAGCGTCGTGCGCCTGCTCGCCTCGATGATTCCGATATCCCGGGAGGTGGCGACCTTCTTTCTGTGCATGTCCGTGGTGCCGCTGCTTGGCTCCTTCATCACCGAGCCCGCCGCCATGACCCTGGCTGCCCTGATGCTGCGCGACGGCTACTTCCGCCGTGACCTGAGCTCGCGGCTCAAATACGCCACCATCGGCATGCTGTTCGTGAATGTCTCGATCGGCGGCACCCTGACTAATTTCGCTGCCCCCCCGGTGCTCATGGTCGCAGCCAAATGGCAGTGGGACAGCCTTTTCATGCTCTCTCATTTCGGCTGGAAGGCTGCCGCCGCGGTATTCTTCAACGCCACCATCCTGACCTGGTTCTTCCGCCACGAGCTGGCCGCCAAAGGACAGCCGGACGGAGATGGCAACACGGCCCGGATGCCCTTCACGGTGGCCGGCATCCATCTCTTCTTTTTGGTCTGCGTGGTCCTGTTTGCCCATCACCCGGTCGTGTTCATGGGCATGTTCCTGTTCTTCCTGGGCTATACCGAAGCCTACAAGCTGCACCAGGACCGCCTGATCCTGCGTGAAGGCCTGCTGGTCGCCTTCTTCCTGGCCGGGCTGGTGGTGCTCGGCGGCCTGCAGCAGTGGTGGCTGCAGGCAACACTGGTCGGCGTTGAACCGACGGTGCTGTACTTCCTGGCCACCGCCCTCACGGCCATCACCGACAACGCCGCCCTCACCTACCTGGGTTCGCTGGTGGATGGGGTCTCTGCCGAGTTCAAATACGCGCTGGTGGCCGGCGCAGTCACTGGCGGTGGCCTGACCATCATCGCCAACGCACCCAATCCGGCTGGCGCCGCGATCCTGAAATCGAGCTTCGACGACGAATCGATCAGCCCCCTGGGCCTCTTGCTCGCCGCCCTTCCCCCCACCTGCGTGGCGATCTTTGCCTTCCAGGCCCTTTAAGGCAGAGCGAGAGGGGCGAACAAGCGTCCGTCCCGGGCTCCTTCTCGCTGGTCTCCGAGCAGGACCTGCAACAGGGCAGCCCCCTCTCCCTCCGTGAAGCCTTGTCCCTCACCCACGGGGGACACGTGGTCGGGGAAGACAGTCTGGGCCTTGGCCTCAACAGCGGTATCCGCGGCATGGCCCCTCGACGCACCTCGCTCCCCAGAGTGCTGCCGCCGGTCGACGCCCAGCTGTTTGCCGACGTCCGCTTCGCCTTCTAGCGTTCATGGCCGGATTGCCGGGGGATCGACAGCGAGAATGCCGGGAAATGGCTATTTGAATTCCTGTCCATATAATTGAGGGCAATACACAAGGCGAGTGCATTCCCTCGGGGCTCCGGCCCCTTCAGCGTGATCGGGAGCCGTCCATGAGCAGGAACAAGACCATCCGCATCGGGCTGTCGGCCCGCCTCTTCCACCCCCGGGACGGCGCCACCGGCATCGAATCAAAGACCCTGCAGGTACTCGAACAATCCATCGCCCAGTGGGTCATGTCGCGGGATGTGCTGGTGCTGATGGTGCCGTCCATCCTCAAGGATGGGCCCATCCACCGCAGCAACATCCGCCTGCGGGATTACGCCGAGTACCTGGACGGCCTGGTGCTCCAGGGCGGCGCGGACGTGAGCCCGGAGGCCTATGGAGAAGCCCCTCTCCACGCCGACTGGGCCGGAGACCGGGTGCGCGACGCTTACGAGATGGAGCTGCTCCACGAGTTCGTGGAGGCCGGCAAGCCGGTGCTGGGGATCTGCCGCGGCATGCAGCTGATCAACGTGGCCTTCGGTGGCTCCCTGTACCAGGACATCCCCAGCCAGTTTGCCGACGCCGCCCGCCACCAGGCCGACGCCTACGACAGGCACAGTCATGGCGTGCGTCTGGTCGAAGGGGGGCGCTTTGCCCAGTGGTTCGGACAGGCTTCAGGCGGCCAGGTGGTGTCCATCCATCACCAGTGCGTGCGCAGCCTGGGCCGCAACCTGACGGTGGAGGCCGTCGCCGAGGACGACGGAATGATCGAGGCCATCCGCCACACGGGCAACGGCTTCGTCGTCGGCGTGCAGTGGCATCCGGAGTTCCACACCCCCGGGCGGGACGACCTTCTCGACTGCTCGCCCCTGCTGGAAGCCTTTCTGGCCGCGGCGCGGGGCCGGCGCTGAATCACCGGCCGGCCGGGGTGACTTGTAGGGGCGACTTCAGTCGCCCATCGTGCGTTGATCACCGACAGACGACCCTTGATCAAAGTCCGCGGGCGACTGAAGTCGCACCCACCGTCCACTCGGGCGCCGTCAGAGCCTCCCATCACCCCCTTCGTCGCATCCGGTGCCTGGCGCAGCCATGAAAACGGCCGGTGAATCGCTTCACCGGCCGATGTACTTCAACGCTTCAGATCAGACTCAGTCGCCGCCGCGCATGTACTGCACCTGGAACATGGACGGCGGGTTCAGCTTGGGATCGACCTGGCCCTTGAACTGGCCGGTGGTGCAGTGCTTGCTCTGCACGTCCACCATCGAGAAGGCGTCGTCGATGCCGATGCCAGAGCCCTTGTTGATCGGCAGGTGGCTGTCCGGATGGGACTTGCCGACCATGAAGACCTTCCACAGCTCGCCCTTGCGGTCGTAGATCTCGTTGGCGCCGTTGAGGTTGCCGAGTTGGGCATCCATGTAGAAGACGCGCTTGCTGACCGGATGGTTGGCGTTGACCGGTGCGGCCTCCAGCACATACACCTTGCGCAGCTGCCAGGTGCCCTCATGGAAGCAGCCGCCCTGACCACCGAAGTTCACGTACTTGTAGCCGTCGGACTCCGCCGGCATGTCGGCGGCCAGCTTCAGCTCGTTGTGGTTCCACATGGGCAGGATCACGTTCTTGGTGCCCTTGTAGGTCCACTTCATGTCGGAGATGCGGCCGTTGTAGCCTTCGAAGTCTTCGATCATCAGATCGGAGCCGAGGAAGGCATCGGTGGTCTGCCCGGTGGCCAGGCGACGCACGCGACGCTGGAAGCCCAGGTAAAGGTAGGCATCGTCGAGCTTCTGGTCATCCTCGTAGCGCTGGATGAGGAGCTGGGTGTTCTTCAGATCCTGCGGGTCCAGGGCCTTCACGTAGATGGCGCGGAAGAGATCGGACGGGTTCGGCGTGACTTCGGGCACCGGCGCATCCTTCACCCGGTGCTTGAAGTTGAGGAAGTGGAAATTGAACTTGATGGTCTTTTCCACCTGACCGGACTGCATGTTGCGGTACTTCCAGTAGAAGGGCGAGATGGCGGCGCCGTCACCCCAGTTCACCCCGTACTTGTAGTTCCAGGCCAGCTTCTCACCGGCGCGGGGGTCTTTGGCGTCGGGCTCTTCAACGAAGGGCCGGCCAGCGACATAGCCCTCGATGTCGCCGTTCTTGGGGCCGAGCTTGGTCTTGCCCAGGTTCTTGCGGGTGGCCTCAATGTAGGGCTTGGAGAGTTCGAACTGGGTGGTCGGGCCCACCTTGATCTCGAACTGACCCTCCTTGAGGAGCTTGAACACCCCGGCCGGAATGGCGTCCTTGAACTGGTCGGCGTTGGCCTTGTTGATCACCGTGCCCGCATTGAGGCCGGCCACTTTCGGAAAGCCGCCCTTGTAGGGGTTGAAGGTGTTTTCCACATCGGCTTCGGTGGCAGCGTGGGCGAAACCCGTGGCCAGCAGGGCAAGAGTGGTGGCAATGATGGTCTTGTTCATTGTATGTGTCTCCTCGATCAGAACTTGTAGCGCATGGTCAGGTAGACCTCGTCTTCGCGGATGGCAGAGCCGATGGGGCCGGCGCGGAAGCGGCCCAGGGGTTCCATGCCGGAGAGACCGCGGGAGTAGGCCACCATCGGATCACCCGGATAGGTGCCAGCGGTATACGGGGCGAAGGGGTTGCACGAACGGCAGTCGTCAAAGGAATTTCCACTGTTGGAGCCACCCTTGAAGTTGGCGCCGAAGGTGAACTTGAGCTTGTCGGTGGTGCTCCATTCCAGCGCCGGGGCGATGGCGTGGGTGCGGGAGCGGAAGTCCCGGGCGATGATCAGCTGCGGGCTGATGCGGTCACCGGCCAGGAAGCCCTTCATCAACAGGGTGCCGATCACGTTGTCCTTGAAGTCGGGAATCCCCCGCTCGCCGACGCCGCCGTTCTCACGCTCGTGGTCGAAGATGTGCTGCCAGAACAGCTGGGCAGAGAACAGGGTGGTGCGGTGCGGGTTGATCCACGACACGAAGGTCGGCCGGTCCACCCCGATCACGCTGCGCCACACCCGGTTCTTCGAATACAGCTGCTCCCGGTTGGTGTTGGCAAACTCCTCACCCCAGGTCATGGCACCCTCGAAGCGGATGGCCGCCCCCAGGGTCTCGGACTGGAAGTCCATCGAGCCACCCAGCAGATTGACCCGCGGGAACTCCATGTCGAAGGAGATCAGGTAGGGCCAGGCGTTCTGGTACTGCCCGGTGAAGGAGTTGACGGCGCGCTTGCCGCCGTGGAGGGACGGCAGCTGGGAGCGGTAATGCAGGGCGTTCAGGGAGAAGTTCAGCCCGCCCATGGTCACGCCTTCAAACTTGGCGCCGATCTGGGTGTTGGCCAGGCTCCACTTGGGCAGATTGACGTTGGCCAGGCCGATCTGACCCGGGCCGAAGTTGGTGGCCAGGTAGGTGTCGGGGCCGACGTTGGCAAAGTTGGACACGGTACCGCCGTAGTCCCACAGGGTACGCATGCCGCGGAAGAAGCAGCCGGCATCCAGGGCCACGTTGGCCGTGCCGCACTGGCCCAGGTTGTTGGCGCGGAACTGGTCCACGTTCCAGATCACCTGCAGGTTGCGGTCCTGCATGGATTCGGACGCGCCCATGCGCCATTCGGCCTGGGCGATCCACATGGGAATGCGGATGTCCTGCAGCTCGTCATAGATGTTGTTGCGCGAGTAATCGACAGGGTTGATCACGTCGAGCACGCGGAACAGGTCCGTACGACCCCACACCACCTGCTGCTTGCCCAGCTTCAGGAAGATCTCCTGGCCACCGCCGATGTCGAAGCTGTTCTTGACGTAGGCCTCGCGGAGGAAGTCGAGACGGCTGTTGAACTCGGGAAACTCCAGGTCGCTGGTGCTCTTGTCACCATAGCCACCGAAGTCGGTACAGCCGCGCTTATCCACGTTGCAGGGGCGCACCGGGGTGGCAAAGGCCACGCCGCCGTTCACCTTGTGCCAGCGATCCCCCAGCACACGCAGACCTTCGTTGGGACTGTTGGGGTAGGCATCCATGAACGCGTTGTTCGTGGACCCGGGATAGCCCAGGCCCGCCACCGCCGTGTAGCCCAGCGGGCCGGCCGGGGAGGTGCTGCCCCAGGGTACGTCAGTCAGGTTGCCGCCAAGGGTGCTCTGGGCGCCGATGGAACCCCCCGCATCCTCGCCGTATTGGCCCTTGTTCATGCGGTACACGCCATCCCAGCTGCCGCGCAGGACGCTGTGGAAGACCCAGCCGCCCGAGAGCTTCTTGTCGGCTTCCACCTGCAGGGTGTTACGGAACTTGGACAGGCCGACCACCTTGCCCGTGTTGTCGCGACCGCGGAAGGCCGTGTGGTTCTCGTAGTAGGTGTCCACCTGCCACGGTTCGCTGGAGCTGCCCATGTCGGGCAGGTTGTCCTGGGCGAAGGCCGGCAAGGCGGCCGCCACGGCCAGGGCGGTGAGGCTGAGCGCCGGTGTCTTCCGGCTTGATCTGTTTTTCATGGTGTCTCCTCCTTGGTTGTGTCGATTGCGGCCGTCCCCCGGCCGCCCTCCCTTGAATCGCTGGGTTGTTGCCTCCTTGATCAGGTTTCCAGCACGCCGTCCTCGTCGTAATGGGCGGCCGTGACGAACTTGGGTTTGAAGACCACGCACCAGGACGGCACGATGAGCACCGCGGCGATGGCATTGACGATGAGCATGAAGGACAGGAGCACGGCGGCATCCGACTGGAAGCGCAGGTCGGACATGAAGATCCACATCACCACGCCGGCAATCAGGGTCACGGCAGTGAAGGACACGGCGTAGCCGGTGGTGGCCACGGCGCGGATCACCGCCTGCTTGATGTCCTGCAGCACCGCGAACTCCTCGCGGATGCGGTCCATGAAGTACACCGCGTAGTCGATGCCCACCCCCACGCCGACGGCGATCACCGGCACGGTATTGACGTTGATGCCGATGCCGGCAGCGCCCATGTAGGCGTAGGTCATCAGGGTGGCGAAAAGCATGGGCAGGACCATCAGCCAGCCCGCGTGCACCGAGCTGTAATAGACCATCACCAGCAGGAAGGCGATGATCATCACAGTGGGGATGATGATCATGTGGTCGGTGTGCAGGGCCTGGTTGCCCGCCGCCGTCACGCCGACGATGCCGCCCCCCAGCTCGATGTGGATGCCCTTGACCTCGGCCTCGAGCTTCTTCTTGCCCTCTTCGGCCAGGGCCACCACCCGGTTGATGGTGTCGGCCTGGTGGTCCTTGTAATAGAAGACCATGTTCGCCTCGTTCTCGTCGGCGTTCACGAACTCCTTCAGGGCACCGGGAATCGGGCTGGCGGCCATGTAGGCAAACATCAGCCCGCCCACTTCCTCGGCCGTATCAGGCACCTGCATCCAGCGCGGGTCATCGTTGTGGGTGAGCTTGTTGACCACCCGCAGCACACCGGGAATGGCCTTGGCGCCGCCCAGGGTCGGGTCGGACAGCATGTGGGCCTGGAAGCGCTCGATGGCGGCCATCACCTCGGGGCGCTTGATGCCGCCCTTGTCATCGGTGCGCATCAGCACGTGCAGCTCTTCCGAGCCGGGGAAGCGCGTGTTGATGGCCTTGGTGGACACGTTGTAGTCGTGATGGGTGTGGAGCAGCGGCGAGCCCGGCTCGGATTCACCCAGCTGCACCTTGCCCACGAAGTACAGGCCGCCGACGGCACCGATCAGGGTCAGCAGCAGGATGCTGCGGGCGCCCCCGTCGGTACCGCCGGTGCGGGCCATGGCTGCACCCAGGAAGTTGCGCACCCCTTCGTTGGCATTCACGGTGTTCTTCGGGGCCGGCAGCACGGTGAGGGCCAGGGGCACCATGAAGTGCACCGTGAAGATCACCGAGAAGCCCCAGAAGCCCGCCGCCACACCCAGCTTGTGGTTGAAGGGCGCCGCCCCCAGCACCAGCACGGCAATGCCCACCGCGTCGATGATGATGGCCAGGGAGCCCGGCCGGAACAGGGCGTCCAGGGCATTGCGTGCCGCCTTCTGGCCGTTCTTGACGATGGCCAGCTCCTCGTAATAGCGCACCACAAGCTGCACCCCGTGGGAGGTGGCGCGGGCGGCGATAAGGAAGGGGATGGGCAGCGACAGGGGCTCCAGGTTGATGCCCATCACCGCCATGAAGCCGAGCCCCCAGATGGTGGACAGGGCAATCCCCAGCAGCGGCAGCGCAATGCCGTAGAAGCGCCGGAAGTACACGATCAGCAGCACCGTGATCAGGGCCAGGGTCCAGGCCAGGATCTCGACAATCTGGTTGAGGTAGGTGTACACCCAGCCGGTAAGCACCGGGTTGCCGGTGACGTGGATGGTGTGGCCCGGAATGGACAGGGACTCCCGGACCTTCTGCAGGGCTTCGAAGGTTTTCGGGTAGTCGATGTCGGCCTCGTTGAGCTGGGCCTTGATCAGGGCTGCCTTCAGGTCCGGCGAGACCAGCAGGCCGGCGATCGTCGGATTGGCGATCACATCCTTCTTCAGCTGCTCCAGCTCGGCCACGGTGCGGGTCGTCTTGGCCGGGTCGTAGTAGGACTCGGACGCAAAGCCGCCCTGCTCGTCCAGGAAGATCTTGCGGGCGGTGCGGTGGGTCAGGCTGGAGACGAGGTTGTGGTTCACCCCGGGCAGGTTGTCCACGCCCTGGGTGGCCTGGTGAATCAGCGCCAGGGTTTCGTCGTTGAAAATGGTGCCCTTCTCCACCTCCACCGCCATCACGATCATGTTGGCGCCGCCAAAGTTCTCTTTAAGGCGGTTGTAGGTCTGAATGTAGGGATGGTTCTGGGGCAGCAGGTCGGCGAAGTCGGAATAGATCCGCAGCTTCGGCAGGGCCGCGCCAAACAGCGCGGTGATGACCAGAACAAGGGCAAGGACGACCTTCGGATTGGCGAAGATCCACTCTTCCGCCCGATGCAGGGCGTGGGTGATGCGGTGGCGGGTTTGGCTGACCATGATGCGTCTCAGTGGGCCGCAGGGGCCGGGGATGCGGAGGGAGCCTGGGCGGCCTGGGTGCCGATCACGCGCAGCAGGCCACCAGGGCCGCCGGCAACGATGGCGTGCTGTTCGGGCAGGGATACGGCTGCGCCGAGGAACACCGGTGCCGCATCCGGATAAGGAACGCTGCGCCAGGTATCCCCTTCCAGGCGGGCCACGACACCGCCGGCGCCAACACCGTGGGGCACGCCCTCGTGCATGAACAGCCGGTACAGGGGCGCCCGGCTGGCGTTGGTCTGGCGCGTCCAGGTCTGGCCGCCGTCACTGGTCTGCAGGATCTGCCCGGCAATGCCGCTGGCCCAGCCCCGGGTGGGGGTGGTAAACAGTGCTGCGTAGGGGTAGAACTCATCCGGCATCGGCGGCTGGCGCGTCCACGTGGTGCCGCCGTCCCGGGTCACGGCCACCAGACCGAACTCGCCGGTGGCGTAGCCCACGCTGTCATCCACCATCTGGATGCCGGTGAGCTGGGCGTCCTCGGCCAGGTCGGTCACCGTCCAGGTGGCACCCGCGTCGGCGCTCACAGCCAGGGTGGCACTGGTGCCAGCCACCCACCAACGGCCCCTGGCATCACAACTGATGGCGAGAGGCGTGCGCGGCTTGTCGATGGAAACCGCCTTCCAGCCGGCCCCGGCGGCATCGCTGCTCCACACCTTGCGGAAGAAATCCACCGCCACAAAGCGCCCGTCCGGGCAGGCGGTGATGCCGATCAGGGAGCTGCCGCCGAGCATCTCCCGCTTCCAGCTGCGGCCGTTGTCGGCCGACACCAGCACAGCACCACTCTGGGTGCCGGCTACCACCACCTTGCCGTTGCTGGCCAGGGCCTGGGTGATGTCGTAACGCTGCACCGGGCGGGCCGCCTCGGCCTTCACAGCCGAAAGGTCGGCCTGGGCCGTGCAGCCGGCCAGGCCGACAGCCCCCGCTGCCATGAATGCCGCGCCCAGGGCGCGGCATGTATATGTCTTGTTCACTGGGTCTCCTCCAGTTCTTTTTCTGTTTTTTGGCGCAAGACCGCCCTGCTCCATGGCCATGGCCTGGAGTTCTTGTAGGGGGCGGGTTTATTCGCCCGCCGGGCCAAGTGCCGCGCCCGGCGTGCCGGGGCGTACTTAGCGCCCCAGATCCTTGGCGCTGACGCCGGCGATGCCCCAGTTTTCCTTGGGCACGTCGTGGATCCACACCCGGACGTTCTCCTTGGGGGCGCCCACGGCTTCGTGCAGGGCCTGGGTGACTTTCTCGATGACCGCCCGCTTCTGCTCTTCGGTACGGCCTTCAATCATGTAGATCTGTGCAAAAGGCATGTTCTTCTCCCTGGATTTACTTGAAGCGGACCGACACGGAACCCATGCCCTGGACCCGCAGCGTGACGTTGTCACCCGGCGCCACGGCCACCGCCTCGGTGATGCCGCCGGAGAGGATCAGCGCCCCGGCGGGAATCTCCTCGCCCCGGGCGCCCAAATGGTTGGCCAGCATGGCGATGGCCGCAGCCGGATGGCCCAGCACCGCCGCGCCGGCACCGAAGGCCACCGGCTCGCCGTTCTTTTCCATCACGATGCCCACGGTGCGCAGATCCACTTCGCTCACCGGCAACGGTTGGCCGCCGATCACGAAGCGGGCCGACGAGGTGTTGTCGGCAATCACGCTCTTCAGATCGAACTTGAAATCGCGGTAGCGGGAATCGATGACCTCCATGCCGGGGATCACGAAATCGGTGGCCGCCAGCACGGCGCCGATGTGGCAGCCCGGACCCTTGAGGGCGCGTTTCATGACAAAGGCGATCTCGGGCTCAATCTTGGGATGGATGAGCTCTGACACCTTCACCTCACCGCCATCAGGCACCGAGCCATAGTCGGTGATGAAACCGAAACACGGGGTCTCGACGCCCATCTGCTTCATCTTGGCGTAGGAGGTGAGGCCAGCCTTGAGGCCGACGATGCGGGTGCCGCGCGCGAGCTTGCGGGCCTTGATGGTGTCCTGGATGGCGTAGGCATCCTCCCAGTCCATGTCGGGAAACTCGTCGGTGATCTTCAGGGTGTCCCGGGCTTCGAGCTCGCAACTCTCCAGGTGTTCGGCGAGGCGGGCGATGATGGCTTGATCGAGTTTCATGCCAGCACTCCCCGGGCCCGCGCCATCGAAATGGCCGTGTCCTCGATCATGTCCTCCTGCCCGCCCACCATGCCGCGGCGGCCGAGTTCAACGAGGATGTCCCGGGCCGGTACGCCGTACTTGACGCTGGCGCGCTTGGCGAAGAGCAGGAAGGAACCATACACCCCGGCGTAGCCCAGGGTCAGGGCGTCCCGGTCGATACGGATCGGGAAGTCCATGATCGGCACCACCAGGTCTTCGGCCACGTCGGTGATCTTGGCCACATCCACCCCGGTCTGGATGCCCATCAGGTCGGCCACGGCGATGAAGACTTCCATCGGGGTGTTGCCGGCCCCGGCGCCCAGTCCGGCGGCAGCGGCGTCGATGCGCGTGGCGCCCACTTCGATGGCGGCGATGCTGTTGGCCACGCCCATGGCCAGGTTGTGGTGGCCATGAAAGCCCAGTTCGGTCTCGGGCTTGAGGGCTTCGCGCACGGCGCCCAGGCGGGCCTTGACGCCGTCGGGCAGCAGGTGGCCGGCCGAGTCGGTGATGTAGATGCAGTTGGCGCCGTAGCCTTCCATCAACTTGGCTTGCTTGACCAGACCTTCGGGGCTGTTCATGTGGCTCATCATCAGGAAGCCGACGGTGTCCATGGCGAGCTTTCTGGCCAGGGTGATGTGCTGTTCGGACACATCGGCCTCGGTGCAGTGGGTGGCGACGCGGATGGTGTTCACCCCCAGGTCGCGGGCCATGCGCAGGTGATCGACGGTGCCGATGCCGGGCAGCAGCAGGGCCGAGACCTTGGCCTGCTTCATGCGCGGGATGACGGCGCCCAGGTATTCCTCGTCGGTGTGGGCCGGAAAGCCGTAGTTCACCGAGCTGCCCCCCAGGCCGTCGCCGTGGGTGACTTCAATCAGCGGCACGCCGGCTGCGTCGAGCCCGGTGGCGATGCTGATCATCTGATCGAGGGACATGAGGTGACGCTTGGGGTGCATGCCGTCCCGCAGGGTCATGTCGTGGACGGTAACTTTGGTGCCTTTGAGATCCATGATGGGTTCTCCGATGATTCGATGGTGGGCTGACGCCGGGGTCTGTGGGTGTGGAGGTGAGTTGCGGGGGCGACTTGTAGGGGCGACTTCAGTCGCCCATCCGCACGTAAATCACAGGCATGCCCTTGAT
>NZ_JBIJDC010000073.1:0-23087 GCF_044344315.1 Zoogloea sp.
GACCTGTTCGGCGAGCAGGCCGTTCTCTGTGGTGGTGCTGTCGAGCTGGTCAAGATGGGCTTCGAAACCCTGACCGAAGCTGGCTACGCTCCGGAAATGGCCTACTTCGAGTGCCTGCACGAGCTGAAGCTGATCGTCGACCTGATGTACGAAGGCGGCATCGCCAACATGAACTACTCCATCTCCAATAACGCGGAGTATGGCGAGTACGTGACCGGCCCGGAAGTCATCAACGAAGAGTCCCGCTACGCCATGCGCGAAGCCCTGAAGCGCATCCAGACTGGCGAATACGCCAAGATGTTCATTCAGGAAGGCAAGACCAACTACCCGTCCATGACCGCCCGTCGTCGCCTCAACGCCGTGCATCCGATCGAGACCGTCGGTGCCCAGCTGCGCGACATGATGCCGTGGATCAAGGCCAACAAGCTGGTTGACCAGTCCAAGAACTGATCGCACCTGACTTGAAGCGCGCACGGGGGACGAAAGTCCCCCGTGTCGTTTTCGGGTCCGGGGCGGTGTCCTGCGTTACAATCGCGTTCGACTTCACCCATCGTCCCCTCCATGGCCGATCAGCATTCCCGCAAGCCCCTGCTCAACCCGGAACGGCGTCGCAAGGGCATCTACATTCTTCCCAACCTGTTCACGACGGCCGCGCTCTTTGCTGGTTTCTACGCCATCGTCCAGGCCATGAACGGGCTCTTTGAGCAGGCAGCGGTGGCGATCTTCATTGCCATGGTCCTGGATGGCCTCGATGGCCGGGTGGCCCGACTGACGCGTACCCAGAGTGCCTTTGGTGCCGAGTACGATTCGTTGTCCGACATGGTTTCCTTTGGCGCAGCGCCGGCCCTGATCATGTATGAATGGGCGCTCAAGGGCATGGGCAAGCTCGGCTGGATGGCGGCCTTCATCTATTGTGCTGGCGCCGCCCTGCGGCTTGCCCGCTTCAACACCAATATCGACGTCATCGACAAGCGCTATTTCCAGGGGCTGCCCAGCCCGGCTGCCGCTGCGCTGATCGCAGGGCTGGTGTGGGTCATGATCGACAACGGCATCGCGGGGCCTGATGTGCGCTGGTACGCGTGTGCGCTGACCATCTTTGCCGGCATCTCCATGGTCAGCAACGTGCTGTTCTACAGCGGCAAAGAGATCAACCTGCGTCGCAGCGTGCCCTTCATTGTCATAATCGCCTTCGTTCTCGGCTTCCTGCTGGTTTCCAGCTACCCGCCGGGGGTCCTGTTCGGCCTTTTCCTCTGCTATGCCGTATCCGGCTATGTGCTGGGGGTGTGGGGCTGGCTGAAGGGGCGCCGGCGTAGTGCCTCGGTTGAGGCGTCGGAAAAGACTGATTTATAGTTCCGGGCCTTGCATCTTCCGTCTGCTTGGCACGGCGAAGGTGCGTCCGGAATCCAAACAAACTCGCGAACTCCGGCATCCCCTACGGATTGAACGTCGGGGATGCGCCCCAATCCAAATACAAAGAACCTGCGGGAGCCCATCATGAACGACCAGCTGATCATTTTCGACACGACCCTGCGCGACGGCGAGCAAAGCCCCGGTGCATCGATGACGCGGGATGAAAAGCTGCGCATTGCCCGCCAGCTTGAGCGGATGAAAGTCAACGTCATTGAGGCAGGCTTTGCGGCGGCTTCCAATGGTGACTTCGAAGCGGTGAGAGCCGTGGCGGAGGCGATCAAGGAGTCCACCGTGTGCTCCCTGGCGCGGGCCAACGAGAACGATATCCGCCGTGCCGGAGAAGCCATTCGCCCTGCCGCATCCGGTCGAATCCACACCTTTATTGCCACCAGTCCGATCCATATGGAGAAGAAGCTGCGCATGACGCCCGACCAGGTGGTCGACCAGGCTGTGCGGGCGATTGGCTGGGCGAAGGAGTACACCGACGACATCGAGTTCTCGGCGGAGGATGCGGGCCGTTCCGAGATCGATTTCCTGTGCCGCATTTTCGAGGCCGTGATCAAGGCAGGTGCCACGACCATCAACGTGCCGGACACCGTGGGCTACAACGTGCCGGAGCAGTTTGCCGACACTATCCGCAGCCTCATCGAACGCGTGCCCGGTTCGGACAAGGTGGTCTGGTCCGTGCATTGTCACAACGATCTCGGGCTTGCCGTTGCCAACTCGCTGGCTGCGGTGCGTGCTGGTGCCCGGCAGGTGGAATGCACGGTCAATGGCCTCGGCGAGCGTGCCGGCAACGCGTCACTCGAAGAGGTCGTGATGGCGGTGCGGACCCGCAAGGATGTGTTCCAGTGCGATACCCGTGTGGATACCACCCAGATTGTCCCGGCCTCCAAGCTGGTCTCGGGGATCACCGGTTTTCCGGTGCAGCCCAACAAGGCCATTGTCGGCGCCAACGCCTTTGCCCACGAATCCGGCATTCACCAGGATGGTGTGCTCAAGCACCGGGAGACCTATGAAATCATGCGTGCCGAAGATGTGGGCTGGAGCACCAACAAGCTGGTGATGGGCAAGCACTCGGGGCGCAATGCGTTCCGCTCGCGCCTCCAGGAGCTGGGCGTCGGGATCACGTCCGAGGAGCAGCTCAACCACGCCTTTGCCCGTTTCAAGGAATTGGCTGACAAGAAACACGAGATCTTCGACGAGGATCTGCAGGCGTTGATGAGTGACGAGAGTTCGGAGCCGAAAGAGCATTTCCGTCTGCTGTCGTCGTCCTTTCACTCGGAAACGGGTGAGACGCCCTGTGCGCGGGTGACGCTGGCGGTCGGTGGTGCCGAGGCGAAGGCGGAGTCCTGTGGTTCGGGCCCTGTTGATGCAGCCTTCAAGGCGATCGAGGTGGTGGCCAACAGCGGCACGGAGCTGCTGCTGTATTCGGTGAATGCGATTACCACCGGTACCGATGCGCAGGGTGAGGTCACCGTACGCCTGTCGAAGGACGGGCGTGTGGTAAATGGTCAGGGCGCCGACACCGACATCATCGTTGCTTCCGCCAAGGCCTACCTCAACGCCTTGAACAAGATCCAGGCGGGTTCCGAGAAGATGAACCCGCAGGTTTGAGCACGGTGGCTCAGGTTTCCTTTGAAGCCTGGGCCAGTCGTGACGGTGCGGTGTTGCGGGAGTAGAGCACCACCACCACGAAGAAGATCACGCTCAGAACGGCCTCCGCCAGCGCCAGTGCGTTGCCGGGGGCCGCGTCGTTGGTGCGAACCACGCCTTCCGTCAGATACAGCAGGATCATCATCGAGCTCCACTGGTAGGTGTAGCGCGTGCCGCGCAGGATGCCGAAAAGGGCGGCCATCAGGGGCAGGACCTTGAGGGTCATCCAGGAGCCGCCCGGGCGCAGGGGCGCCAGCATGGTTTCCCAGGCAAGGCAAAGGGCAATCAGGCTGAGCAGGGTGATGCTGGCAATCAGGGACAGGGTTTTCGGTTTCATGGGGTGGCGAGCTTGAGGGCGGTTTCGGCCAGGCGCTTGCCCAGGGCCGTGGCGAGGCGTTTTTCCTCGTCGGTGAGTTGGGTGTTTTCGTCCTTGCCCGCCCAGTGGGTTGCGCCATAGGGCGAGCCGCCGCTGCGGGTACGTGTCAGGTCGGGTTCGGAGAAAGGGAGCCCGACGATCAGCATGCCGTGATGCAGGAGCGGTGTCATCATCGACAGCAGTGTGCTTTCCTGGCCGCCATGCTGGCTGGCGGTTGATGTGAACACGCTGGCTGGTTTGCCGGCAAGGGCGCCGGACAGCCAGGGGCCTGCGGTGCTGTCAAGAAAGTACTTCATCGGTGCAGCCATGTTGCCAAAGCGGGTGGGGCTACCGATGGCGACGCCGATGCACTCTTCCAGGTCGCGCATTTCTGCATAGGGCGCGCCCTGGTCGGGAATGTCCGATTCGGTGGCTTCGCAAACGGCGGACACGCGTGGTACGGTCCGCAGTCTCGCTGATGCGCCGGGCACGGAGTCGATGCCCCGCGCAATCATTTCTGCCAGGGCGCGAACCGAACCCCGGTGGCTGTAATAGAGAACGAGGACTTCCTGCATGGATAGGGCCTGTGAAGCGGAAAGGCATTATACGTAAATGAACTCAGAGCTCGATTCCGGGCACCGCTTCCGCGTCACCCTGCGGGCCTTTCGTCTCCTGCTAAGCGCAGTGTCACGGCGTTTCGGTGAGGGGCGTTGTTCCCAGGTGGCTGCAAGCCTGGCATTCACCTCCTTGCTCTCCGTCGTGCCCTTCGTGACGCTGGTGGCGGTGGTGTTCAGCAAGTTTCCCCAATCACAACGTTTCGCGGATGCGTTGCGGGGTTTTCTGCTCGACAATCTTCTTCCGGAGAAGGCGGGCAAGGTCATTGCCGCCTATGCCTTCCAGTTCAGCCAGAAGACGACCAACCTCACCATCGTGGGCGGCGCGGTGCTGATCCTGACAGCGATCATGCTGATGCGGACCATCGATCAGGTGATCAACGAGATCTGGCGGGTGCAGGTCCATCGCCCCTGGGCGACCCGTCTGGTGGCGTACTGGGCGGTGTTGTCCCTGGGGCCGCTGCTGCTTGCTGGTGGCGTGTTTGCTGCTGGCGCCATGCTGAGCGTTTCCATGGATTTCATGAATGAACCTGCCTGGCTCGAGGTGGCTGGTCTGCGCTTGGTGTCACTGGGTGTGCTGGCGGGCGTGTTTGCAACTCTCTATTTCGCGGTTCCCCATTGCAGCGTGAGGCTTGCCGATGCGGGGCTGGCGGGGTTGCTTGCTGCAGCCGGGTTCCTGGTCATGCAGCGCATGTTCAGCCTTTACCTGGCTCATTTTCCGAGTTACACGCTGGTCTATGGTGCGTTCGCTGTCGTCCCCATCTTCCTGCTATGGCTCTATCTGTCGTGGATCATCATCCTGCTGGGGGCCGTTGTCGCTGCGGTTCTTCCGGAGCGCAGCCTGCGGCGGCGACCGCTGCCGGAGTTTCCCGGGCGAGCGTTGTACGTGGCTTTGCTGATGCTTTTCGAGCTGGCAGAGGCGCAGTCTGGTGGTGAATGCAGAGGGGTGGAAGAACTGGCTGACGTGGCACGGGTCGGCCATGATGAAGTCCGGGAGGTGCTCGCCGTGCTTGCGTCATCGAGAGTTGTGGTGCGCAGGGATTCAGGGGGCTGGCTGCTGGCCCGCTCCGCTGAAAGCGTGCGTGTGTCGGAGTTGGTGAGCCTTTTTGGGCTGGCGCTGCCGCCGGATGCGGGTGGGGTGTCCGGCGGGCCTGAATCCTGGCTACACGAGCCGTGGAAGTGGATGCTGGCCGCGACCGATGCTGCAGCAGACGTGTCGCTCAGGCATTTGCTTGAGAGCGGAAGAGCCTCTGCCTAGAGGGGGTAGGGATCGATTTCGTATTGAAAGAGCTCTACTGCGGCAGTCTGCATGTCCAGACTGAGCAGTCGTCCCTGGGCAATATAGAGACGGTTTGTGTCGGAAACGAGCATGAAGCGCCGTGCTGAATAAGTGCCCGCAGGTGCGAGAATGGCTTGCTGGCGGCCGAGTGCGTGAATGGGTGGCAGTACCAGGGCCGGGCTCATTGGACGGGTCCGGTTGGCGTTGCGAAAGCCGACGGTGACGGGCTTGGCGGAATTGGCAAGAACCTGCAGGCCGAGTTCGATCTGTTCGGGGGTTTCGGTGCGAATCCAGCGCACCACGCATAGTGTCCAGGGTTCTTCGTCACTCCGGCGCAGGGCTAGCGCCATGCCAGCACTCAGGGCGTTGGCATTTCCAGTGACCTGCATGATTGCGTAGCCGGTGGGGCTTTCATTTATCACCATCCATTCGGAAGAGTATTGCGCTTGGTGGCGAAGGCCTGGATCGCGGAGCATCTTCCAGATGGTGTCGAGCCCGCAACACACTCGAACCCCATACTGACTGCGTCTCCGGGGGTGCTCGCGACGGGGAGGGCAGGCCCAGTATTCCCTGACACGCCGCAAAAGCGTTGCTGCTTCACTCCGATCCAGGCCGGCGTGAAAGTCAGCGGGCAGTGGGGCATCACCTTCAAGGCGGTCGATAAGGGAGGTGGCCCGCCGTGCGAGCTCCTCGCCCGAGAAATAGAGAAGTCCGTCAACATCTGGCGGATTGCGCCGGTGAATCGACATGGGTTGTGTGTCTTGGTCGGGGTCGAGCCAAAACCAGCCCATTTCGTCCTCGCCCGGCACAGAATGGCGGATTGAGGTGCTGCTCGCATTGGTAGTCAGAAAATCTGACAGCCAGCAAATCTCCTTGCCGGTGAGGCCTTCCGGGTGTGCTGCCGAGAACGCCAGCAAATACTTGTAAGCTGCCTTGGCGCTTTCGGGGGCGTCGCTGCCATGCCCGGGCTCCGCTTCGCAGCCACTGCCAGCGTAAAGGGCGTGGGCTTTGAGCCAGAACTCGTAAGGAGCGCCGTTGCCTGCCAGATGAGCAATAGTCAGCTGTTCGCCAAGCAGTTCGAGTGCCTTGGCACTGATGGTGGCCGGGTTGCGGCGCAGGGTTCGGACCAGCCGATGGCGAATCTCGTTGAGGACTTCCTCGTGTCCGGTCGCCAATTTGCCAAGTGCCGATATCAGCCGCGTCGCAGAGCGGTGGAGTCCGAGCGTGAGGGGCAGGGAGGCGCCTGCCAGGCGTTCCCTGAACTGCCGGCTGATGGCCATGCTGCGAGAGTGCAGTAGGTCCAGGCAACGGTGAAGTTGGCTGCGACTGACGTCCGAACGACCGAGCTCCTCAAGATGACGAAAGAGGGTCGCCAGTTCCAGGTCGGCATCGGAGGACAAATCGGAAGCCAGCCAGTCGAGAACCGGCGCTGTACGATCAGAAAGGTTGGGGTCGGCGGCGCTCATTGCCCTGGAAGTCTCATGACCAGTTCGCCATTGTAATTAAATCGCCGTGATATGTGCCGCGTTTCGGTATTCACGGGCCATGATTCGGGTGGGAGTGCGGGCAGGCGAACATTTCGAGCCGCATTCGTCTTGATGTTTTTCTGTTCGTGATTTAGTATCCGACGTTTTTCCATTTCATCGGATCAGGAACAGTCATGGTTGTTATTCGTCTCGCCCGCAGTGGTTCCAAGAAGCGCCCTTTCTACAACATCGTTGCCGCTGATTCCCGCAATCGTCGCGACGGTCGTTTCATCGAGCGCATCGGCTACTACAATCCCGTTGCTTCCGGCAACGCCATCAGCCTGGTGGTCAATGCCGAGCGTCTGTCCCACTGGGAGGGTCACGGTGCCCAGCTGTCCGACACCGTCGCCCGCCTCGTGAAGCAGGCTGCCAAGGCGGCTGCCTGAGTTGTCAGGGTCTTCCGATCTGTCTCAAGACCCTTCCATGATCGTCCTGGGGCGCATCGTTGCGCCTTTTGGCGTTGGAGGTTGGGTCAAGGTTCATCCCTTTGGTGATGATCCGCTGTCCTGGAAACAGATGCCCCAGTGGTGGTTGTCTACAGATCCGGACGGGAAAGAATGGGCTCCCTACACGCTGAAGGGGTGCAGGGAGCACGGCAAGGGAGGCATTGTTGCCAGCTTTGCAGAGGTGCCAGACCGCAACGGTGCCGAGGCTGTAACCGGGTACTTTGTGGCGGCTCCTCGCGAATTGCTGCCCAAACCGGAGAAAGATGAATACTACTGGGCCGATCTTGTCGGGCTGGAGGTAGTCAACACTGCTGGTGTCACTTTCGGCAAGGTGTCGGGTCTTCTCTCTACCGGTGCGCACGACGTGCTGCAGGTCCAGGATGGAGATACCGAACGCCTGATTCCGTTTGTCGCTGCTTATGTGCCGACAGTGGATACGGCAGCGGGCCGGATAGTGGTGGAGTGGGAAGCAGATTGGTGATGTCTGCCGAAGGCTGCAAGGCCTACGATGTCCTCACCCTGTTTCCCGAAATGTTCTCTGCCCTGTCGGAGTTCGGTATTACCGGGCGCGCGAGGGACAGGGCGCTTTACGAGATTCACTGCTGGAATCCGAGGGATTTCACGGAAGATCGCCATCGCACCGTAGATGACCGCCCTTATGGTGGGGGGCCGGGGATGGTGATGTTGCCGGGGCCTTTGGAGAAGGCCATCGCCGAGGCGAAGGCCAGGCAGCTTGCGTCGGTGGGTACGGCGGGGCGGGTGATTTACCTCTCGCCGCAGGGTCAGCCACTGGATCACCGGAAGGTGCTTCAGTTGATGGCAGAGCCGTCCCTGATACTGCTGTGCGGTCGCTACGAGGGCGTGGATCAGCGTCTGATCGATCGTTGTGTTGATGAAGAGATTTCCCTCGGTGATTTTGTCCTTTCGGGGGGGGAATTACCGGCGATGGTTTTGCTCGATGCGCTCATCCGGCAGTTGCCTGGTGCGCTGAACGACGAAGATTCTGCTGTAGAGGACTCGTTTGTGGATGGGCTGCTCGATTGCCCGCATTACACCCGTCCCGTGGAATATCACGGGGTGAGCGTTCCGAATGTGCTGCTTTCAGGCAATCACGCCGAGATTCGGCGCTGGAGGCTGCAGCAGTCGCTGGGGCGTACGGAACAGCGGCGCCCCGATCTGCTGGACGGACGGGTATTGAGCAAGGAAGAGTTCCGACTGCTGGAGGCATTCCGGCAGTCAGAAACGAAGCCGGAAGCCTAGGGCTCCGGTTTCATAACAAAGCCGTGCATCAGGTGGCGACCTGCTCTGCACGAAAGGCCACAGGCCCCATTTTTTATCAGGAGTTACGCATGAACCTCATTCAGCAACTGGAACTGGAAGAAATCGCCCGTCTGACCCAAGGCAAGGCCATCCCCGAGTTCGCTCCCGGCGACACCGTGGTTGTTCAGGTCAAGGTGAAGGAAGGCAATCGCGAGCGTCTGCAGGCTTACGAAGGTGTTGTCATCGCCAAGCGTAACCGTGGTCTCAACTCCGGTTTCATCGTTCGCAAGATTTCTTCCGGCGAAGGCGTGGAGCGTACGTTCCAGACCTACTCCCCGCTGGTGGCCAGCATTGAAGTGAAGCGTCGCGGCGATGTTCGCCGTGCCAAGCTCTACTATCTGCGCAGCCGCTCCGGCAAGTCCGCACGTATCAAGGAAAAGCTGGACTACAAGTCCTTCGCTGCCAAGGCTGCTGCTGCCAAGGCCTGAGCTTTATCCAGGACGGAAAAAAACGGAACCTCGGTTCCGTTTTTTTTCGTCCTGGACTTCTGCCCCCTGCATTCCTGGAGCAGGTATCACTCCGATCAAGACGGAGTGCGCTTGTCGTGCTCGATGAGAGCGTAGGCGGAGTGGTTGTGAATGGATTCGAAGTTCTCGGACTCAACCATGTAGGCGTCAATGCGACCTTCCCGGTTAAGGCAGCCGGCAACATCACGGACCATGTCCTCGACGAACTTCGGATTGTCGTAAGCGCGCTCGGTAACGTACTTCTCGTCGGGGCGCTTGAGCAGGCCGAAAAGCTCGCAGGAGGCCTGAGCCTCAACAAGCTGCACCAACTCTTCGATCCACAGATGGTCGTTGGTCGTGGTGGTGACCGTAACGTGGGAGCGCTGGTTGTGGGCGCCGTACTCGGAGATCTTTTTCGAGCAGGGGCACAGGCTCGTGACAGGAACAACGATCCGCATGGTGAACTCGTAGGCGCCACCTTCACGGATTTCACCGATGAAGGTGACCTCGTAGTCCATCAGGCTCTGAACGCCGGAGACCGGTGCTGCTTTGTTGATGAAGTACGGGAAGGTCATTTCCACATGGCCGGTCTCCGCCTCGAGCTTCTTCACCATTTCGCGCAGCATCGGCTCGAAGGACTCGACGGAGAGCTCGCGTTCGTGACTGTTCAGGATCTCCACGAAGCGGGACATGTGGGTGCCCTTGAAGTTGTGGGGCAGGCCGACATACATGTTGAAGACGGCAATGGTGTGTTGAATGCCGCCATTCTTGTCCTGGACTCGGATCGGGTGACGAATTGACTTGATGCCGACCTTGTTGATGGCCAGCTGACGGGAATCTGCGGAATTCTGGACGTCCGGGATCGGACTTGAGGCGGCACACGTGGTCATGACTGTTCTCGTTAAATCTCGTTGGGGAACGGGGATCTAAAGTCCCCTGGATGGTTTCATCCTATCATTCCCGACAAAAGCACTCAACTATTCGGCCGATAGGCTTCTTCAATGCGCTGCCGGATGGTTCCAGCATCAAGGCCGATCTCGGCCATCAATTGAGCCTGGTCGCCGTGGTCGATGAAGCGGTCAGGCAGGCCGATCTGGAGCAGGCGAGCGGGCTTTCCGGCTTCGTTGAGCACGCGCGCAATCTCCGAGCCTGCACCGCCGATGATGGCGTTCTCTTCAAGGCTCACCAGCAGTTCGTGCGTATCGGCGAGCTGGAGAATGAGATCCCGGTCAATGGGCTTGGCAAAGCGCATGTTTGCGACCGTTGCGTCCAGCTCGTCACCGACCTGCAGGGCAGTGCCCAGCATGCTGCCGAAAGCCAGCAATGCGGTGCGATTGCCGTTGCGGCGGACCTCACCCTTGCCGATGGGGAGTGTCTGCATCGCCACCTGCGGGGTGACGCCGAGGCCGCTGCCGCGGGGGTAGCGCACGGCTGTGGGGCCGTCATGCTGATAAGCGGTGTAGAGCATCTGCCGACATTCGTTCTCGTCGGCGGGGCAAAAAATCGTCAGATTGGGGACGCACAGCAGATAGGAGATGTCAAAGGCTCCATGGTGTGTGGCACCATCTGCGCCCACCAGACCGGCCCGGTCGATGGCCATCATCACCGGCAGGTTCTGCAGGGCGATGTCATGTATCAGCTGATCGTAGGCCCGCTGCAGGAAGGTCGAGTAGATGGCCACCACCGGTTTGAAACCTTCGCAGGCAAGGCCGGCACCGAAGGTGAGCGCATGCTGTTCGGCGATGCCCACATCGTAGTAGCGGGTAGGGTGTTCCTTGGCGAAGCGGACCATTCCTGAGCCTTCGCGCATCGCCGGGGTGATGGCCACAAGCCGCTCGTCGGCGGCGGCCATGTCGCACAGCCAGTCGCCGAACACCTGGGTGTAGGTGAGCTTGCCGCCGCCCTTGGCGTCCTTGCCGGTGGCAATGCCGGCAGTGTGGTCGAAGCGGGAGACGCCGTGGTAGAGGATTGGGTCGGCCTCGGCCAGCTTGTAGCCCTGGCCCTTGCGGGTGATCACGTGCAGGAACTGCGGGCCCTTCAGCGTGCGCAGATTCTGCAGTGTGGGGAGTAGGGACTCCAGGTCGTGCCCGTCGATGGGGCCGATGTAGTTGAAGCCGAACTCTTCGAACATCGTCCCGGGCATCACCATGCCCTTGACGTGCTCTTCGGTGCGGCGCGCCAGTTCAAAGACGGGTGGAGGCAGGTTCTCGAGGAAGCGCTTGCCGATCTTGCGGGCGCCGTTGTAGAGCTTGCCTGACAGCAGGCGCGACAGGTGCTTGTTGAGGGCTCCCACCGGTGGCGAGATGGACATCTCGTTGTCGTTGAGGATGACCAGCAGGTTGGTGTCGTGGATGTCGCCCGCGTTGTTGAGGGCCTCGAAGGCCATACCGGCGGACATGGCGCCATCGCCGATTACCGCAATCGCACGACGATCCTCGCCACGCATGCGGGCAGCTTCGGCCATGCCGAGGGCCGCCGAGATCGAGGTGGACGAGTGGGCGGTGCCAAAGGTGTCGTAGTCGCTTTCACTGCGTCGCGGGAAGCCCGAGATACCCTGGTACTGGCGCAGTCCAGCCATTGCCTCGCGGCGGCCAGTGAGGATCTTGTGAGCGTAGGTTTGGTGGCCCACGTCCCAGACGATGCGGTCTTCAGGTGTGTTGAAAACGTAGTGCAGGGCGACCGTGAGCTCGACGGTTCCCAGGTTGGACGAAAGATGTCCACCTGTGCGGGATACAGAACTGATCAGAAAATTGCGCAGCTCGTCGGCCAGCTGGGGGAGTTCGCTGGGGTCGAGCTGGCGCAGGTCCGCGGGCGAGGCGATGCTTTCAAGCAGGCTGCTGCGGGGAGTGGCGGGCTGCGTTCCGAGGGGCATTCCGGGTTACCGGGTCGTTAATGAGTGTTCTTGCTTGTTCTTCGGGCCAGCGTTCAAAACTGTCGGTGCACGATAAAGCGCGTCAGTTCCGAGAGGCGACGTGCCGGCTCGCCGAAGGCCGCAAGGCGGTCCAGGGCATCCTGACACATCTCTTCGGCCAGTGCGCGTGCCCGGGTCACACCCAGCAGGCTGACATAGGTTGGCTTGTCGTTGGCGGCATCCTTGCCGGCAGTCTTGCCCAGTGTGGCCGTGTCTGCTTCGGCGTCGAGGATGTCGTCCACTACCTGGAAGAGCAGGCCGATGACCTTGCCCACGTGGTCCAGGGAGTCCATCTCGTCTTCGTTGAGGTCGCGGCCGCATTGTACGCCAAGGCCGATGGAAGCCCGGATCAGAGCGCCGGTCTTGTGGATGTGCATGAACTCCAACTCGGCGAGGCTAAGTTGCAGCCCCACGGAAGCCAGGTCGATGGCCTGTCCGCCGGCCATGCCGCGGGAGCCGGAGGCGATGGCCAACTGCCGGATCATGCCTAGCTGACGGTGGGGAGCATCGCTGACCGGCACCTCGGCGATGTGCTGGAAGGCCAGGGTCTGCAGGGCATCGCCTACGAGGAGAGCGGTCGCGTCGTCGAACTGGACGTGAACGGTGGGTTTGCCGCGGCGCAGGATGTCATCGTCCATGCATGGCATGTCGTCGTGCACCAGCGAATAGGTGTGGATCATCTCGAGGGCGCAGGCCACCCGGTCCAGGCGCTCGGGTGCCGCGCCGCTGATGTCACCGGCGGCATGCACGAGCAGGGGGCGCACACGCTTGCCACCGCCCAGGACGGCGTAGCGCATGGCCTCATGCAGACGGGCAGGGGCGATCTCTGGAGCCGGGAGGGCCCGATCGAGCGCGGACTCCATCCGCTCCTGGATATGGTTCATCCATTGGCTGAAACTAAGCGTGCTCATGCAGACGGGGCTTCCGTGTCGGTGGTTTCGAGAATGCGGATGCTCTGCTCGGCCTTGCTCAGGACTTCCTGGCACTGGCGCAGCAGCACCGTGCCACGCTGGTAGGCCGCGAGGGCCTGGTCGAGGGGGAGCTGACTGTTTTCCATCTCCTGGACGATGGATTCCAGTTCGGAGACGGCGGATTCGAAACTTGGGGACTTGGAGGGCTTGACCATGCGTGGCCGGATCCGACGTGGGGAAACCGTAAAAATAGCCTATGGCCGGGCTTCAGGTCAAACGCGTAATAATATATAATCTCGGGTTTTACGTTTCGGGCTTTCGCTTTGAATCAGGGGGTTCGGGATGTCTGACATCGCTTCTCAGGCACTTCTTTCACCGGCAATTTCCCAGTTGCCGGTCTCGTGGTACTTCGACGACAGGATTTTCGAGCTGGAGAAGCGTCTCCTCTTCGATGCCGGTCCTGGCTACGTCGGCCACGAACTCATGGTGCCGGAAGTCGATCAGTACCGCTCTCTCGAATGGCTGGACCACTCGAAGCTGCTGATCAACCGGGATGATGGGCACTACCAGATGTCCAACATCTGCCGCCATCGTCAGGCCATCATGCTGCAGGGTTCCGGCCAGGCTGACCGAAACATCGTCTGCCCAATCCATCGCTGGACTTACAACCCCGATGGTCTGCTCATCGGTGCTCCGCATTTCGCCGAGAATCCCTGCCTCAATCTGCAGCGTCAGAAGCTCGAGAACTGGCAGGGCCTGCTCTTCAAGGGTCCCCGTTCCGCGAATGCGGATCTGGCCGGCATGCAGGTCGGTGGCGAGCTCAACTTCGCGGGCTACAAACTCGACAAAGTCGAGATCCACGAGTGCAATTACAACTGGAAGACCTTCATCGAGGTTTACCTCGAGGATTACCACGTGGTGCCCTTTCACCCGGGTTTAGGCCAGTTTGTCACCTGCGACGACCTGACTTGGCAGTTCGGTGAATGGTACTCGGTGCAGCGGGTCGGCATCACCTCCCTGCAGAAACCCGGCTCACCCACCTACAAGCGCTGGCATGAGGCCGTGATGGCCTACCATGGTGGCGAGATGCCCAAGCACGGGGCGATCTGGCTCACCTATTTTCCGAACATCATGGTCGAGTGGTACCCCCATGTGCTGGTGGTGAGCACCTTGATTCCGACGGACGTCAACAAGACCACCAATGTGGTTGAGTTTTACTACCCCGAGGAGATCCTGGAGTTCGAGCGCGATTTCGTCGAGGCTGAGCAGGCTGCCTACATGGAGACAGCCATCGAGGACGACGACATTGGCGAGCGCATGGATCGCGGACGTCTGGCCCTGATGAAGGAGGGGCGCAACGAGGTGGGACCGTACCAGTCGCCTTACGAGGACGGGATGCAGCATTTTCACGAGTTTTACCGGCGCATCATCCAGCCGCACCTCTGATGCATTGAGACTGAATGAAAAAGGGAGCCAACCGGCTCCCTTTTTCATTGCCTGCTCCCTCTCCGTTGCCTGAGGGAGGGGCAGGGGAGGATCAGCGATTCGATTCGCGGACGATCTTCCATTGCCCGTTCTCGAGCTCGTAATGGAGCGTCTTGGGCACGGAGTCCTTGAAGTCGGCAGAGCGGTAGTTCTGGGTGAAGCTGGCTTCGGCGGCAGTGGGGGATACGCTATGTACCTTCACGTTTTCAACTGCCACACTGATCTCGCCGGGCTTGGCGAGGCGCTTCTCGCGCAGTGCCATCCAGGCGTCGAGCTTGCCCTGCTCGGGCTGGAAGCGGGTCGAATAGAAGGCCTTGTAGCCCTTGAAGTCTTTTGCTGACCAGGCTGCGGCCCAGGATTTGACCAGCGGTTCGATGGCCGGGGTAGCCGCGGTGGCGGGAACGGCTGCTGCGGCTATGGCGTTGGTCACAGGGAGCGGCACCGGGGCGGGTTCGGGACGACCGCGCATGGCACCTACGGTATCCAAGGGGGCAACGACAGGCAGTTCGGTGCTGCACTGCAGGTTCTCGTCCTGGGCCGGATCAGTGGAGGTGACGGCTTCCTCGGGTGCCGTCTTGGCGACGGACGTGAGTTGCACGCTGGGCAGGATGCGGTGGGTCTGGGTCAGCACACGTAGTTCGGCCTGGGTCAGGTCGTAGCGGGCACGCGCGGTGGCCCGCTTGGCATCAAACAGTTCGTTCTCGGTGTTGAGCACATCGAGCAGGCTGCGTTGGCCGATGTCGAACTGTTGCCGGTAGGCATCCCGGGCCTTCTCGGTGGAAAGCTGGTGCTGTTCCAGGTAGATCAGCTGTTCCTTGAGCTTCTTGACGTCGTTCCAGGCAATTGCGGTCTGCTGGCGAACGTCCCGGCAGGCCTTGTCGCGCAGGTCGGTGGCGTTGTAAAGCTGCTCGTGGGATTGACGGATGCGGGCCTCGTCGGAACCGCCCTTGTAGAGGTTCCAGTTGAGCAGCACCTGCAGGGCGGTGGAATTGGTTTCGCCGGTCACGCCGAGCAGGTTCTTGTCCATGCCGGTGCTGGCGCGCAGTTCGACGGTGGGCAGCTTGCTGGCGCGCTGGACATCGATGTTGGCCCGGGACGAGCGGATGTTCGAGACGGCCGCCCGGAAAGTCGGGTTGTCGGTGATGGCCTGGCGCAGCACATCCTTTTCGATAGGCAGTTGCTGGCCCAGGGCAGGGGCTGCGTCGAGCTTGTCTGCCGGGGCTTCGCCGACCACGCGCTCGTAGCGCTGGCTGACATCATGCAGGTTGGAGCTTTCCGTGAGCCAGTTGGACTGGGCCAGGGCCAGGCGGCCGAAGGCCTGTTCCAGGTCTACCCGGCGGCCTACACCGGCCTTCACGCGGCGCTCGATCTGATCGACGGTCTCTTTGTGAATGGCCCAGTTCTCCTGGGCCAGCTTGCTGAGGTCGCGGTAGCGCTGGACGTCGAGATAGGCTCGGGCGGCTTCGTAGGCGATCTCGTCGGTGGTGCCGAGCAATTCGTAGTAGCGGACGGCGCGGGCAAAGCCCAGGCGCTTTACATCGTTGCCGGTGGCGAAACCATCAAACAGGAGCTGGCGCAGCTGCAGCTGGTAGCCGGGCCGGCTATAGGTGTCGGATGGGCTGGTGGGGGTCTCACGGCGCTCCCGGCCGGTGTAGCCCTGGAGGTCGATGCGCGGGAACAAGCCACCGCGTGCAACATCCCGCTCAGCATCCGAAGCCTGATAGTTGTGCAGTCGGGCAAGCACTTCGGGGTTGCGGAGAATGGCTTTCTCGATAGCGTCTGGCAGCGTGCCGGGGGTGCCGGCCTGGGCGGAGGAAAGTGCCACGAAGCAAAGAGCGAGGCTGGCGGAGAGCTTTGTTGCTTTGAACATTGTCATCTCGTTCATTGAGGGTGAGGGGACGGCATGCGCGTCGTCATGAGGATCACGGATTCTTGTCCGGAATAGGGCCAGATTTTAGGCGTCGTTCAATGCTTGTCTTGAGCATTATTTCTTTCTTGACGCGGTTGCCTTGGTTGAATGAGGGGTTTGAATAAATATTTCACAATTGACGACAGCGGAAACCAAAGCTTAACTTTTTCCACCATCCGCCGTTGATTCAGCCTGGTTCAGTATTAATTTTCTCCCATTCATCAGGCATGACTGCTGCAGGGTTGTCCGCTGAGACTGCCCCTTGTTCCCGCTCCCTCAATGCCGTTATCGTTTTCTTGCCCTTGCAAAGCTCTCCTCACGGCTGTACGCCGACAGGGCGGGGCGGTGGGGGCTGCCTGCTTGTTGAGCGTCGGGCTTGCCCTGGGTGGTTTCGAGGTCGAGCGGATGCGCCAGGTGGCCCAGCAACGCTTCGGCCAGACAGGGGGAGAGGCGGTTGAGGCGTGGCGTAGCGCTTTGGGGGGCTGGCGCGGCTTGAATGAGGAGGAGCAGCTACGCCGGATCAACGAGTATTTCAATCGGCGCATCCGCTTTGCCGACGACAGCGTAGTGTGGTCCCAGGCGGACTACTGGGCCACGCCCCTCGAGACCATTGCCCGGGGAGCCGGGGACTGCGAAGACTTTGTCTTTGCCAAGTATTTTACCCTGCGGGAGCTGGGGGTTGCGGAAGACCGCCTGCGGATGACCTATGTGCGGGCCCAGGTGGGCGGCGCCGGCAGCAGCGTGAGTCAGGCGCATATGGTGCTGAGCTACTATCCAACGCCCGATGCGGTGCCATTGGTGCTCGACAATCTGATCACCGAGATTCGGGCAGCCAGTGCTCGTCCAGACCTGGTGCCGGTGTTCAGTTTCAATATGCAGGGCGTTTTTGTTGGCGGTGCCGCCCGGGCTACCAGCCCGGTGGATCGGGTGTCCCGCTGGCGTGAGTTGCTCCTGCGCATGCGTTCGGAAGGCTATACGCCTTGAAGGAATCGATATGTCCCTGTTGAGAAGATTGTGGGTCAGCGTGGTGGTGGCCATGACGGTGGTGCTCGTCGGGGCCTTTGCGGTCAGTCTGTTCACCGCGCGCAGCTACTTCGAGCAGCAACTGACGGCCCAGGCCAGCGATGGCGCGGTGTCCCTGGCTTTGTCCATGTCCCAGCAGAGCAAGGATGTGGCGACCATGGAGTTGCTGGTGACCGCCTTGTTCGATGGGGGGCATTACCGTCAGATCCGCTTCACCGACCCGTCGGGGCGAGTGCTCGTAGAGCGTATTCAGGATGATACGGCCGAGGGCGTACCGGGCTGGCTGGTTGCCCTGGTGCCCATGGAGGCCCGGCCGGGCCAGGCGTTGGTCAGCGATGGCTGGCGACAAGTCGGGAAGGTGAGTGTTGTTGCGGCCCGCAGTTATGCTTACCGTTCCCTGTGGCGCGGCGCCTTGCAGTTGGGAAGCGTGATGCTGGCCATCGGGTTGTTCTGGGCCATGGCCGTGTCGATGCTGCTGCGCTGGGTGCGCCGGCCCCTCGACGAGATGGCCGAGCAGGCTGAGGCCATTGGCGCGGGTCAGTTCCGGGTTATTGAGGAGCCCAGGGTTATCGAACTGCAGAGCATGGCCCGGGCTCTGAACCGCATGTCCGAGCGCATACGTGCCTTGTTTTCCGAGCAGGCCGGCCGGATCGCCCGCCTGCGTGACGAGGGCAGTCATGATGGCGGTACGGGTTTGCTCAACCGGGCAGCGTTCAATGGCGAACTGCGTCGCGTGCTGTCCGATCCGGATGTGGCGCCGGGAGGGTGCCTGGCCGTGCTGCGTATTGCCGATCTCGTCGTGCTCAACCAGAAACTCGGGCGGGCCCGGACGGACGAGTGGCTGGCGGCTGTGGCCGAGGCGCTTCAGGACGGGCTGGAGGCGGGGGATGATGTGGCCCTCGGGCGACTCGGTGGCGCCGAGTTCGGGGTGCTGGTCCCCGGCATGAGCCTGGCTGACGGGCGGGCCATGTTGGAGCGTTTGTGCAGTGCAGTCACTGCACTGGATCTGGAGGTGGACGCGGCCCATCGTCTGCATCTGGATGCGGCAGCGGTGGCCTATCGGCGTGACGACACCCCGGGCGAGCTGATGGCACGGGTGGATTCAGCCCTGATGCGCGCCGAGGCCGAGGGCGGCATCGTCGCCGAGCCTGGTGGATCCCCCCTGCCGATCCCGGTTCCCGGTGCAGAAGGGTGGCGGGAGATGCTTGAAGGGGCCTTGGCCCGTCATGAATTCACGCTCACCAGCTATCCGGTTCTGACCTCCGAGGGAGGCTTGGTCCACCGGGAGTACATGTTGCGTCTGCCCACCGCAGGTGCCGTGCTGACGGCAGGCCAGTTCATGCCGGCAGCGGTCCGGGTGGGGCTGGCCGCTGCCTGCGACCTCGAAGCCCTCCGCCTTGGCATTGCCCGTCTGGGCGAGTCTTCGGAACCTATTGCCATCAACGTGGCGCCCCGTTCGCTGATCGAGACCGATTTTCTCGATGGGCTGGATATCCTGCTGGCAACGGCGGGTACTGGCGCCTCACGGATTGCCGTTGAGGTCAGCGAGCGTGGGCTGGATGCGAGTCTGGCCGGTCTGGAGGCCCTCGCCGAGGTGTTGGCACGGCATGGGGCCCACCTGGGTATCGAGCATTTCGGACGCCAGCTCGCGGCTTTGCCGCGCCTGTATGCCCTGAGGCTCGCCTATCTCAAACTGGATGGCAGCTTTGTTGCCAGCCTGCACGAAAACCCCGGCCATCAGCGTCTCGTCAAGGCGATTGTCGACGTGGCCCATGGCCTCGAGGTGGCGGTCTATGCGGAGCAGGTCCATACGGCCGAGGAGTGGGCGGCGGCCAGTGTCCTGGGCGTCAGTGGCATGACCGGCCCGGAGGCTTCACGCCGACTCGCTGCAGCCTGAGCCTGCGCCCACAAGAAGAAAGGGAGGCCCCTCGCGGAGCCTCCCTTTTTTGATGCGGATGTTGCAGGTCGCTCAATCGGCGCTGAGCTTACCCTTGGTCAGCAGGTCCTGAATGATCTGGGCATCGGTGCTCAGGGCGCCGCTGTCGGTCAGATCCACACCCTGCAGCACGATCTTCTGGTCGGTGGCGCCGGCGCTGAAAGTGCCACCGGTGTAGCCGCCGGTGCTGCTGATGTGTACCACGGTATCTGCGCCAGCCTTCTCGAAGTGCAGGTAGCTGCCCAGGTTGCCCGGGTTCGCACCGGTGTGGCTTTCGCCCTGGAGGAGATCACCGAGATCCAGCACGTCGCCACCGCTGATGGCGGCGGCCTTGTTGAAGTCGGTGATGGCATCCAGCGCCGGTGCCCCTGCCGTACCCGCATCGCCTAGAGACCACTTGAAGGTATCGGAGCCGAGGCCGCCAGTGAGCGTGTCATTGCCCGCGCCGCCCGAGATCAGGCTGGCGCCGCTGCCACCGGTGATGGTGTCGTTGCCGAGGCCGCCGTAGATCACGTCCTGGCCGGCACTGCCCGTGATGTGGTCGTTACCGTCGGTGCCGTCCAGACGTTCGCCGGTGCGTACCACCCAAGTGCCGTTGGTGGTGCTCTCGACGATGTCCTGCAGTTCGGTGAGAACCGGAGCGCTGGTGGGCGTGAAGAGGGCGAACTCGTCGGTGCCCAGGGTCTTGTAGGCCGTGTCGGCTTCACCGCTCAGCTTGACCTCGATGCGCAGGCGGGCGTTGCCCCCTTGTTCCCAATAGACGATCTCAATGGGCTGCAGGCCGCTCTCCAGGCTGATGCCCGTGTAGGTGCGGGCCGTGGGCGACTGGATGTCGTTGAAGCTTGCCACGGTCTGGCCACCGATGTTGATGCGGAAACCGTCGTCGGCGGTGACCCGGATGTCGTAGATGCCGCCGCCCACGTTCATCATGCCGACGAAGCGCAGGCCCGAGTCGGTGGTGTTGCCGATGCCCGTGGTGGTGGTGAGGCTTGCCGCATCGGCACCGGCAGTGCCACCGCGCAGGAAGTTGTAGAGGGCGCCCGAGTTCACCGCCATGTTGGCGCCGAGGGTGGGGTTGTTGCCCAGGTTTCCATTGACGGCAGCCACGGAGGTAGTGCCAGTGGTGTAGCCAAAGCCGTAGTCGATCTTGTCAGCGCTGAAGGTGGCATCGGAGCCTGCGACCGGAGCGGCATCATAAGTGCCGAGCACCGTCTCGCCGCTGCGCCCGTCGACGATGGCGGTCATGTCGGCGAGATTGTTTAGGTTACCCAGGGTGGTGTCGTCGGCGTGGGTGCGCGTCACGCCGGCGGTGGTCTCGTTGTAGCCGTAGTACTCGCCGGTCAGGCCGAGGCTGGAGGCGTCGATGATGCTGCTGGTGCTGGTCAGGGTGACCACGCTTTCCGCTTCGCGGCTCACGTTGAAGGTCACGCTGGCCGAGGCAGTGTCGCCATCCTTGTCTGCCAGCACAAAACTGAAGCCATCTACGATGGGCGTGGTGACGGTGGGCCGCGGGGTGTAGTTGTAGCTGCCAGTGTTCATGTTGACCACCAGGGTGCCACCGTCGTCGGTGCGCACGGTGAGCTGGTGCGTCGCCGGGTCATAGGTGCCCTGGCTGCTACCACCGGTGACCGCGATGCTGGTGGCGCCAGACGGGTCGTAGGTGTAGGTCACACCCTCGACGGTGATGGAACTGATGTGACCGCCATCGCCGCCAAAGCCGGAACTACCGCCCAGCAGTCCGCCAGTGAGGATGTCACCGGAAGCCGACTGGGGAATGGTGGCCTGCAGTGCATTCGACAGCTGGCTGAAATCGCTGATGACCTGGGCGTTCAGGTTGGTGCCGGTGAGCCCGTCATAGGCGATTGGGTCCAGGGGCCCCTGGGTTGCACCGGTACCCATGCCCAGCGCGTAGCTGGTGATGCCATTGGCAGTCAGGAAAGCTTTCCATGCGGTTTCGTCGGCGGTGCCGATCTCCCGACCGAGGTTGGGAACGCCGTCAGACAGGAAGTAGGCGACGTTCTGACCGGAGGCGAGCTTGCCCGTTGAGGCGAAGGCCGTCTGACCCGCGGCAATTGCCGCGTCGTAGTTGGTCGTGCCTCCCAGGGAGACGACTGACAGCTGTCCTTTGCCTACATCAACAGTTGTCCATTCGGTGCCCACGGCACTGGCAGAGCTGTTGAAGGTGACGATCCTGACCCGAACTTCGCCAAGGCCATCGTAAGTGTCGATGAGCTGATTGAGAGCGGCGATAGCAGACCGCAGACGGGTCGTTCCCCCTACGCCATCGGCAGTGTTCATGCTGCCCGAGTTGTCCAGGATGATCAGCAGGTTGGTGTCCTGGGGCGGAACTTCCACGGCCTGGGTGACCGAGGTGGCCTTGGGCGCATCGTCTTCCACCCGAACGGCCAGAGTGCTGGTGGTGGTGGTGACGCCATCGCTGACATTGACGCCCAGGTTAAGGGTGAGCACGTCTTCCTGGGTGGTGTTCGGGTGGTCGATGGGGCCCGATAGCGTGACAGACTGGGTGCCGTCGTTGGCGATGGTGGCCCGCACGATCTCGAGACTGCCGGCGCTGCCGATCAGGGTCTGGGTACCGCTGCCGGTCCAGGTGATCGCCACTCCGTTTGAAGTAAGGGCTGTAGTCGGAGCGGTCAGGGTGACACTGAGCGGGTCGCCATCCACGTCAGCCACGCTGATGACGCTGCCGGCGGTGGTCAGGTCGGTTGTGTCGGTGGTGCCCGTGGTGTCGGCAATGCCACCCGCCAGGCCTTCCTCAGACACGCTCACGGTGGCGGTGCCGACAACCGGTGCGTCGTTGGTGCCCGTCACATTGATGGTGACGTCCTTCGCCGTGCCGTCGGCGGTGGTCACGCTGAAATGATCCTGGACCACTTCGCCCTGTTTGAGCGACTGCACATTGGTGGCGTTGTTGTCGAGGCTGTAGCTCCATGTGCCGTTGGCCTGCAGGGACAGCGTGCCGTAGGTGCCGGACAGGGTCTGGGGCACGAAGCTGGACTGGCCGGCGTCCGCGTCGCTGATCGTCAGGCTTCCGCCCGCGGTGAGGGTGCCGTCTTCGGTGACGTTGCCGGTGGCGACGCCGCCGATGACCGGGGCATCGTTCAGGCCGCTGACCTGAATGCTCAGGGTCGTGGTGGCAGTGCCGCCGTTGCCGTCGGACACGGTGTAAGTGAACACGTCGTTGGCGGACTGGCCCTGGGTGAGTGCCTTGGCGGCGTCGCCCGGGGTGTAGATGTAGCTGCCGTCGGGGGCAATCTGCAGGCTGCCAAAGGCGCCCGCGACGATAGTGCCACCCGAGGTTACTGGCACGCTGGTGCCACTGCCGGCAGCAATGCCGGAGACGCTCAGGCCGGCACCGTCGATATCGCTGTCATTGGTCAGCACGCCGCTGCTTGCCGCTTGAGTAAGCGGGGTGTTCTGATCGGTGCTGCCGGAGTCTGCAATCGCCACAGGCGGGTCATTCACCGGTGTCACGTTGAGTGTTGCGGTGGCCTGGCTTGAGCTGCCGCCGTTGTTGTCGGTGGCGGTGAAGTGGAAGCTGGTGCTGCCGTTCCAGTTGGCGTTGGGCTGGAAGTACAGGGTAACGGCGCCGCCGCTGGCGGTGAGGGGCGTGCCGGCGCTGACCGGCTGGGTCATGGCGGCGTCCCGGTACAGGGTGCCGTTGGCGGGCAGGTCGGCCAGGGTGAGGCTGGTGACGGTGCCATCCACATCGGAGCCGGCGAGGGTGACCGGGATGGGGGCTGCCGGATCTTCTGCACCGGAGGCCAGGACGTTGGCGACCGTCGGGATCTCGTTGGTGCCAAGGACGGTGACGATGATGCTGCGCGGCGTGCCGTCGGCGG
>NZ_JBIJDC010000075.1:0-23000 GCF_044344315.1 Zoogloea sp.
CTCAGGCTTCAAGCCGACTTCTTCGAAGAGCTCACGGTACATGGCCTGTTCCGGCGATTCGCCGTGCTTGATTCCGCCTTGCGGAAACTGCCAGGAATGTTCTCGTATCCGTTTGCCCCAGAAAACTTCGTTGCGCGCATTCACCAGAATGATGCCGACGTTAGGCCGATAGCCTTCACGGTCGAGCATGGTGCAACCTTTAATTCATGAACTGGCCGGAATTCTTCCACATTTCCCCCTGTCGTGAAAGAACAACGCCCTGATTCGGTGCGCTGCACGACAAGCGCTGCCAGTCCGCGCTGTGCACGCTAAAATTACAGGCTGTACTTTCAACGGATCCGGTCCATGCGTGCCTCCCAGTTCTTCCTCTCCACCCTCAAGGAAGCCCCGTCCGACGCCGAAGTCATTAGTCACAAGCTCATGATGCGGGCGGGCCTGATCAAACGGCTCGCGGGTGGTATCTATACCTGGATGCCTCTTGGCCTTCGTGCCCTGCGCAAGGTAGAGGCTATCGTGAAGGAAGAGATGAACCGTGCCGGCGCCATCGAGTTGCTCATGCCCGCCGTCCAGCCCGCCGAGCTCTGGCAGGAATCCGGGCGCTGGGACTTCTACGGCCCTGAGCTGCTGCGCTTCAAGGACCGCCACGACCGCGACTTCGTGATCGGCCCGACCCACGAGGAAGTCATCACCGACGTCGTGCGTCGTGACTTGAGGAGCTACCGGCAACTGCCCAAGCACTTCTATCAGGTGCAGATGAAGTTCCGTGACGAGATCCGGCCGCGCTTTGGTGTCATGCGCGGGCGTGAGTTCCTGATGAAAGACGGCTATTCCTTCCACAGCTCCTTCGAGGACCTGCAGCGGGAATACCGCAACATGTACGACACCTACCACCGCATCTTCAACCGCCTCGGCCTGAAGTTCCGCGCGGTGGCTGCCGACACCGGCTCCATCGGCGGCACGGGCTCCCATGAATTCCACGTCATCGCAGAAACCGGCGAGGACGACATCGCGTATAGCCCCACGTCCGACTACGCTGCCAACGTGGAGCTGGCCGAAGCCCTGGCGCCCACCACGCCGCGCCCGGCCGCAAGCGCAGCCCTGACCAAGGTGCATACGCCGGGCGTCAAGACCATCGACGAACTGGCTGCCTTCCTCAAGGTGTCGGCCACGAGCACCGTCAAGGCCATCGTCGTCGACGGTGACGACAGCACCGGCAACAAGCCGGTGCTGCTGCTCCTGCGTGGCGACCACGAACTGAACGAAGTAAAGGCCCAAAAGATCGCTGGTGTGAAGAATCCGCTGACCTTCGCCTCCCCTGCCGCCATTCTTGCCGCGTTTGGTGCCAACGCAGGCTCGCTCGGCCCCGTGGGCTTTGAGGGCCGCGTGGTGATGGACCGCAGCGTGGCCGCCATGGCCGACTTCGTTACCGGCGCCAACGAGGACGACCATCACTACACCGGCGTGAACATCGGGCGCGATTTCCCGGAGGCCGAAGTGGCCGACCTGCGCAATGTCGTGGCCGGTGATCCCTCACCCGATGGGCAGGGCACCCTTGAGATCTGTCGTGGCATCGAAGTCGGCCACATTTTCCAGCTCCGTACCAAGTACGCCGAAGCCCTGAACTGTAAGTTCCTCAACGAGCAGGGCAAGGAGCAGATCATGGAGATGGGCTGCTACGGAATCGGTGTGTCGCGCATCCTGGGTGCTGCCATCGAGCAGAACAACGACGCACGCGGCATCATCTGGCCGGACGCCATCGCCCCGTTCCAGGTTGCCATCGTGCCCATGGGCTACGCCAAGTCGGATGCGGTGCGCGACGCAGCCAACGCCCTCTACACCGAGCTTGTTGCAGCGGGCATCGATGCATTCCTCGACGACCGGGACGAACGCCCCGGTTCGCTGCTGGCCGACAATGAACTGATCGGCACGCCGCATCGCGTCGTCATTGGCGACCGCGGTCTGAAGGAAGGTGTGGTCGAGTATCAAGGGCGTCGCGACGCGGAAGCCACCAAGCTGGCCCTCAACGAAGTGGCCAGCCTCGTCATCGGCAAGCTGAAGGGCTGACCCATGGCTGCATTGAGCCGCACCCTCGCTTCAAGCTTCCTTGCCCTGTCATTGATGGGAGCAGGGGTTGGCGCATGGGCCGGCAATCAGCAATATCAGCCCCTCGCCGCCAGCGTGCAGGCAGCCCTGCACGCTGCGGTGGCGGATCAGGCGCCCCTTGATGCGAGCTTCCAGCGTTCGGCGGAGCGGGCCCGCTGGCTCTCCGAGATGTCGCAACGCCTGGCGAGGCGCATTCCCGACGAAAGCTATCGCTCGGAACTCCTTCGCGCGGTGCACTACGAAGCCAGCCGGGCGGGTCTCGACCCGCAGCTTGTCCTGGGACTGATCCAGGTGGAAAGCGGCTTCAAGAAGTATGCGGTGTCGTCGGTCGGTGCCCGTGGCTACATGCAGGTAATGCCCTTCTGGGCCCGTCTCATCGGCACCGAAGACACCAACCTCTTTCACATGCGCACCAACCTGCGCTTCGGATGCACGATCCTGCGCCACTACCTTGACATCGAGAAGGGCGATCTCTTCCGCGCCCTCGGTCGTTACAACGGGAGCCTGGGCAAGGCCGAGTATCCAAACATGGTCCGTGCGGCCTGGGAACACAACTGGTCCTACCCAAGCTACCGACTGGCCCAGAGCCCCTGAAACAAAGGCATATGAACGATACGGGCGCCCAGCAGGCGCCCGTTCTGCATTCAAGATACCTGAATCATCCCACGATGATCCCGCCACCAAGGCACGCGCGGCTTTCGTAGATCACAACACTCTGCCCTGGCGTCACCGCCCATTGAGGCTGGGCAAAGGCAATCTCGGCCCGCCCGCCGGCCAAGACATCAATCTCACAGGGGGCATCCGGCGTGCGATAACGCGGCTTGGCGGTGTAAACCCAGTGGGTGCGCGGATCCCGCCCCGACACCCACGACAGGTCGGCAGCAATCATCCGGTCCTTGAGCAAGGCAGGATGATCGTGCCCTTGCACAACGTACAGCACATTGCTGGCCACATCCTTGACTGCCGCATACCAGGCATCGTGATCGCCGGCGTCATCCTGATTGCCCTTGATGCCACCGATCTGCAGCCCCTTGCGCTGGCCGATGGTGTGATGCATCAAGCCCTGATGCTGGCCGATGACCTTGTTGCCATCCAGCGTGCGGATCTCACCCGGCCGGGCGGGCAGATAGCGGGACAGAAACTCCCGGAAGGGGCGCTCACCGATGAAACAAATGCCGGTGGAGTCCTTCTTCGCGTGCACGTGCAGACCGGCAGCTTCGGCCATCTTGCGCACATCGCGCTTGTAAAGGTGACCAATGGGAAACAGGGTTTTGGACAACTGGGCCTGATTCAGGCGGTAGAGGAAATAGCTCTGGTCCTTGGTACCGTCCTCTGCCTTCAGCAGTTGGTATTCCGTCCGCCCGTCGTTGGTCCATTCACGCACCTGCGCATAGTGCCCGGTGGCAATGCGGTCGGCGCCAAGGGCCATGGCGTGATCCAGGAAGGCCTTGAACTTGATTTCGGAATTGCACAGGATGTCCGGGTTCGGCGTACGCCCGGCCTCGTACTCCCGCAGGAAATCGGCGAAGACCCGATCCTTGTACTCCGTGGAGAAATTCACCACCTCCAGTTCGATGCCCAGCACATCGGCCACCGACACCACATCGACGAGATCCTCCCGGGTCGAACAGTATTCGCTATCGTCGTCATCCTCCCAGTTCTTCATGAACAGGCCGACCACGTCATAGCCCTGTTGCTTGAGCAGCAATGCCGCCACAGACGAATCCACTCCGCCGGACATGCCGACAACGACTTTTTCCTTACGAGACATTCGGTCCCTCTCCATCCAGCCAGTCTTCCAGGGGTAACACCACGGCCGGATCGCCATGCTCCCCGAACCACGAATCCACCACAAAGCGCGCCCCGCCTTCAGGCACCTCACCACTCTTCTCGCGAATCACCGCCGAGAAATGCTGGGCCACCAACCAGCGTACCCTGCGCTGAATCGGCTCCACAGCATGAAAACGTAAGAGGCCACGGCCTTCCATCATTCTTAGAAAACCGGAGGTCGTCTCGGCATGGTCGATGCAATCCATCATTCCATGGACACCATCGTCGAGGAAGTCCCCCGGGCGGTCCGCCTGAATCGGCGACTGCTCACCTGCCCACAGGTACAGCTGGCCAACCACCAGAGACAGAATCGCCCGCTCGGCCACTGGCGTGTCCGCCAACCTCAGCCGCCCTCCAAGCTCGGTGAGCCTGGTTTCCGAAAAAATCACCTCCTGCCGGGCCACGCAACCGTAGTTGAAACAGACGGTGGCGTGCTCGTCTGCCAGAGCGATACCCGCCCACAGCAGTGCCGCGACAAAAACGTACTTCATGGTGCGTCATAGTGGCGGATCAGCTCCAACGGATATCTCCGCCCGGCGAGGTAATCCTCGCAGCACTGAAGAATCAGCGGGCTGCGATGGCGCTCCCGCGTCAACTTCAGCTCGTCAAGCGTCATCCACACAGCGCGCACGATACCCGCATCCAGCGAACGCTCAGGCTCGAAGCCGCATAGCTCACCGCCAAAGGCAAAACGCAGATAGGTCACATCACCGGTCGGTCGGGGCCACTGATAGATCCCGACCAGGAAGGACGGGCGGAATACATGGGCGGTTTCTTCCAGCGCCTCCCGCGAGGCGGCCTCAATCAGCGACTCACCCTGCTCCAGGTGACCGGCAGGCTGATTGAAGCGCAGCCCGTCGTCGGTCTCCTCCTCCACCAACAAGAAGCGCCCATCGCGCTCCACCACGGCCGCGACCGTGACATTCGGCTTCCAACTCCTCATGGCGATCCTGCAGACAAAGACCCCATTTTACCCCCTTCCGAGCGGCGGTCCGCAGCCGCTCGGAATGAGCTAGAATTGGGGGTTTGAATTCACTGTTTTCAGCTGGAGATCCCCATAATGTCAATGGCAGACCGCGACGGTTTCATCTGGTACGACGGCAAACTCGTGCCGTGGCGCGAAGCGACCACCCACGTGCTAACGCACTCCCTCCACTACGGCCTGTCCGTGTTCGAGGGCGTCCGCGCGTACAACACCGTCAAGGGCACAGCGATCTTCCGCCTTGCCGAGCACACCCAGCGTCTGCTCAACTCCGGCAAGATCTACATGATGAACATTCCTTACACCAAGGAAGTTCTCATGGAAGCACAGCTGGAAGTCGTGCGCGTGAACAAACTCGAAAGCTGCTACCTCCGCCCGATCGCCTTCTACGGCTCCGAGAAGATGGGCATTTCCACCAAGGGGGCGACGGTGCATGTGGCCATTGCCGCCTGGCCGTGGGGCGCCTACCTGGGTGAAGATGGCCTGCAGCGCGGCATCCGGGTAAAGACATCATCCTTCGCCCGTCACCACGTCAACGTCACCATGCCCCGCGCCAAGCTGGCCTCCACCTACGCCAACTCCATCCTGGCCAACCTGGAAGCCACCGACGCCGGCTACGATGAAGCGCTGCTCCTCGACACCAACGGTTTTGTGGCCGAAGGCGCTGGCGAGAACCTCTTCGTGATCAAGGATGGCGCCATCTACGAACCCGAGATTGCTTCCGCCCTCACCGGCATCACCCGCAGCTCGATGATCCAGGTCGCCAAGGAATTCGGCCTCGAAGTAATCTCCAAGCGCATCACCCGTGACGACATCTACATCGCCGACGAAGCCTTCTTCACCGGCACGGCGGCTGAAGTCACCCCGATCCGTGAGCTCGACGGCCGCGTCATCGGTGAAGGCTCCCGTGGCCCGATCACCGAGAAGCTGCAGTCGCGCTTCTTCGAGATCGTGAACGGCAAGGCACCCGAATACGAACACTGGCTGTCATTCATCTAAGATCCCAGGAGAGATCCATGCCCGAGAATCAGGACAAGACCAAGCCGATCGAAGTGACGGCCAAGGCGCTCCCGCTCCACTGCCCAATGCCCGACGCCCCCCTGTGGGCCCGGCATCCGCGCGTGTTCCTGGACGTGACTGCCGAAGGCAAGGCCACCTGCCCGTATTGTGGTGCCCAGTATGTCTTCTCCGGCGAGCTGCCCAAGGGACATCACTGAGCTTCGACACAGGCTTCGGCCAGCACGGGGGCGGCAACGCCCCCGTGTCACGTCAAGACGTCCATCCGGGGAGCCCCTCATGAGCAATCCCATCTTCACTACACCCGACGAAGCGGAAGCCGCCTTCTACGCAGCCTTGGCCCACGCCGATATCGACCGCATGATGGCTGTCTGGTCCGAGGATGACGAAGTCGTCTGCGTTCATCCGGGCAGCATTCGTCTGATCGGCCTGGTCGCCATCCGGGAATCCTGGCGTCAGCTCTTCGCCAGCGGCGCCCGCATCACCGTCAGCGCCACCCACCCGGTGCGCTGGTCCAACCTGATGACAGCCGTGCACACGGTCCATCAGCACGTCCACGTGGAGGGAGATGATCGCCTCCATCCGCCGATCATAGCCACCAACGTCTTCGCCCGTGGTGCGCTCGGCTGGAAGATGGTGATGCATCACGCCTCACCGGCCCCAGACATGGACAACCTGCACAGCAACGACTGCCCCCACGTCATCCATTGACGCCATCCATCACCCGCTACATCGCGCCTCGCTGGCTGCCCGGGGGGCACGCCCAGACCATCTGGCCCCTTCTTCGCAAGGGGCCCCTGCCCGATCTCCGGCGCGAACGCTGGGACACCCCGGATGGAGACTTCATAGACCTGGACTGGCTGCCCCATCGGCCGGGCGCGCCGCTCGTCGTCCTCTTCCACGGTCTCGAGGGCTCCAGCGAGTCACCCTACGCGCGCAGCCTGATGCGCATGCTCACGCGCTTGGGCTGGAACGGTGTGGTTCCACACTTTCGTGGCTGCTCCGGCGAGCCCAACCGGCTGCCCCGAGCCTACCATTCCGGCGACGCGGACGAGATCGGATGGATACTGGAGCGACTCGCCACCCTGCACCCGCAGCTTCCACGCTACGCAGCGGGGGTGTCCTTGGGCGGCAACGCACTGCTGCTGTGGCTCGGCACCCGTGGGCGCGATGCCTGCCAAACCATCCATGCCGCAGCGGCCGTCTGCCCGCCCCTCGACATGGCCGCGGCCGGGCACAACCTGAGCAAGGGCTTCAACCGCCTCTACACCCGGCACTTCCTCGCTACACTCAAACACAATGCCGCAGCCAAGCTGCGCCAGCACCCCGAACTGTTCGACCTCGAGGCCATGCTGCGTACCACCAACCTCTATGAGTTCGACAATCTCGTCACCGCCCCACTACACGGCTTTCGCGATACCGATGACTACTGGCACCGGGCGTCCAGCAAAGCCCACCTGAAGGAGATCAGCATCCCCACACTGGTAATCAACCCGCTGAACGATCCCTTTCTGCCGGCGAGCTTCCTGCCCAGCCGCAAGGACGTCTCCTCCTTCGTCACCCTCGAGCAACCTGAGGAAGGCGGACATGTGGGTTTTGTCTCCGGTGGATGGCCTGGTCATCTCGATTGGCTTCCCGGGCGTCTGGTGCATTTTTTCACGATCAGTCACAATTCCTGACCCCCCTCCCCCATGGGCATGGGGGCGTCATGGTGCACCGCGTATAATCCGGTTTTCATTTCCCAGAAGCGGAGCCTCCAGCATGTTCGTCCCTGCCCCCGAGATCTTCAAGGCCTATGACATTCGTGGCATCGTCGACAAGACACTGACCGCCGAAGCCGTCCGAGCCATCGGCCATGCCCTCGGTTCGGAAGCCGTCGCGCGAGGCCAGAAGGCCATCGCCGTCGGCCGGGACGGCCGTCTATCAGGGCCAGAGCTGGCAGGAGCCCTCTCTGACGGCATTCGTGCCGCTGGCGTGGACGTGGTGGACGTGGGCTGCGTACCCACCCCGCTGACCTACTTCGCGGCTTACGAGCTGGGCACGAACTCCTGTGTCTCCGTCACCGGCAGCCACAACCCCCCCGATTACAACGGCCTGAAGATGGTCCTCGGTGGTCAAACCCTGTTCGGCGAACTCATCCAGGCCCTGCGGCAGCGCATCATCGATGGCAACCTGGTCAATGCCGCCGTCCCGGGCAAGCTCACCCAGGCCGATGTTGTTCCCGCCTACGTCGACAAGATCATCGGTGACGTAAAACTCTCCCGCCCCATGAAAATTGTCATGGACTGCGGCAATGGCGTGGCCGGCGCAGTGGCACCGGAACTCTTCAAGCGCCTCGGCTGCGAACTGGTCGAGCTGTTCTGCGAAGTGGATGGCAACTTCCCCAACCACCACCCGGACCCATCGAAGCCGGAAAACCTGGCCGACGTGATCCGTGCCCTGAAGGAAACGGACGCCGAGATCGGCCTGGCCTTCGACGGTGACGGTGACCGCCTGGGCGTAGTGACCAAGGACGGCGAGATCATCTTCCCCGACCGCCAGCTGATGCTGTTTGCCGAAGACGTGCTCACCCGCGTGCCGGGCGGCGAGATCATCTACGACGTCAAATGTACCCGCAACCTGGCTGGCTGGATCAAGGCTCGCGGTGGCAAGCCCACCATGTGGAATACCGGCCACGCCCTGGTCAAGGCCAAACTCAAGGAAACCGGCGCCCCCCTGGCCGGCGAGATGAGCGGCCATGTCTTCTTCAAGGAGCGCTGGTACGGCTTTGACGACGGCCTGTACACCGGCGTCCGCCTCCTCGAGATCGTGTCCCGTCAGCCCGACGCCAACCCGGTCCTCAAGGGCTTGCCCGACGCCATCAGCACACCAGAGCTGAACATCAAGATGAACGAAGGCGAACCCTTCGCCCTGGTGGACAAGCTCAAGGCCGAAGCGAGCTTCGAGGGCGCGGAAAGCATGCTCACCATCGACGGTGTGCGTGTCGAGTACGCCGACGGTTTTGGCCTTGCCCGCCCGTCCAACACCACCCCGGTGGTGGTGCTGCGCTTCGAAGCGGATACCCAGGAGGCCATCGAGCGCATCCAGGCCGATTTCCGCCGCGCCATCGAAGGCGTTTGGCCGGGCATCCAGCTGCCTTTCTGACACCCTGGCAACAGGTTTGAAGAAGCAAAAGGGCCACCCAATCGGGTGGCCCTTTTGCATGGAGCGCTCCGGAAACGGCTACAGATCAGCGTGGGCGAACAGATTACCTTCGACGATCTCCGGCAGCGCCATCCCTCGGGACAGCATCCAGTCGCGCACTGCCTGCCCTGTGGCCTGAGGCCACGGGCGCAATCTATCCGGCGCAATCAATCGAAACTCGGCCAACTCTTCATTCAGCACGATGTCGCCCCGCGCCTGCACGTGATAGCCGAGCAGCAGCTCATTTTTACGCAGGAAGGGATAAGCACCGAGAAGCCGCACCGAGACTGCGTCGAGATTGACCTCTTCCTTCACCTCACGGGCCACCGCCTCTTCCGGCGACTCGCCTTTCTCCAGAAAACCGGTGACCAGCGCAAACATCCGCTCCGGCCAGGCATGATTGCGGGCCAGCAGGATTGCGCCCTCCCGGTCCACGCACTCGATCACCGCCGCCACCACAGGCAAGGGATTGTCCCAGCGCACGAAACCACAGGAAGGGGTGTAGCAGGCCTGCCGCTCGGCACCGGCCACATGCCCCCATTCAAGGGGGCTGCCACACTGGGGACAGAAACGCCAGGACGCTTGGCTCATCACACCCTCAACCCAGCTTGCCGCCAACCCAGGCCGCCACCGATGCCAGCGCCGCCGGCAATGCTGCCGCGTCGGTGCCACCGGCCTGGGCCATGTCGGGACGACCACCGCCCTTACCACCCACCTGCTGGGCAACAAAGTTCACCAGCTCGCCGGCCTTGACCTTGCCGGTCAGGTCTGGGGTCACGCCGGCAATCAGGCTGACCTTGCCGTCGGACACACTCGCCAGCACCACGGCGGCGCTCTTGAGCTTGTCCTTGAGTTTATCGAGCGTCTCGCGCAGGGCCGTTGAATCTGCACCTTCGAGCACTGCAGCCAGCACCTTGGCCCCAGCCACATCCGCCGCCTGACTCACCAGGTCGTCGCCCTGGCTGGCAGCCAGCTTGCTCTTGAGCCGAGCCAGTTCCTTCTCCAGCGCCTTCACGTTGTCCATCACCTGAAGCACGCGGGACAGCACTTCCTGAGGCTGGGCCTTGAGGGCGCTGGTCACCCCCTCAAGCAGCGCCTGCTGGTCCTGCACCAGGGCCACCGCCACGTCGCCGCACACGGCTTCGATACGCCGTACACCAGCCGCCACGCCACCTTCGAGGGTGATCTTGAACAGGCCGATGTCACCCGTACGGGCCACGTGGGTGCCACCACACAGTTCCTTGGAAGAACCGATGCTGAGCACTCGCACCTCGTCACCGTACTTCTCGCCGAAGAGCATCATGGCGCCCGTCTTCTGGGCGGATTCGATGTCCATTACACGGGCTTCAGTGGCCGCGTTGGCGAGGATCTCATCATTGACGAGGCGCTCGATGCGGGCGATCTCCTGGGCGCTCACCGGCTTGGTATGGGCAAAGTCGAAACGGGTCTTGTCAGGATCAACCTGCGAGCCCTTCTGCTGCACGTGCTCGCCGAGCACTTCGCGCAAGGCCTTGTGCATCAGGTGAGTGGCAGAGTGATGACGGGCCGTGCGGGCGCGGGCCTGGGTGTCGACCCGGGCGGTGACGCCATTGCCGACACTCAGTTTGCCGGTCTTGACCACACCGTGATGACCAAAGACGGTGGCCTGAATCTTCTGGGTGTCCTCGACTGCAAAGATGCCATGCACGGAGCGCAGCTCGCCCCGGTCACCCACCTGACCGCCGGACTCGGCGTAGAAGGGCGTGTCGTCCAGCACGACAACACCCATGTCGCCTTCGGACAGCTCATTGACCGGAACACCGTCCTTGTACAGGGCCAGCACATTGCCCTTGGCTTCCAGGCCGTCATAGCCGTGGAAGGTGGTCGCCGGGCCGTCGTACTCCAGGTTGGTGGCCATCTTGAACTTGCCGGCGGCGCGGGCCTGCTCCTTCTGCCGGGCCATGGCCGCATCAAAGGCCGCCCCGTCGACGGTCACGTTGCGCTCGCGGCACACGTCGGCGGTCAGATCCAGCGGGAAGCCGAAGGTATCGTGCAGCTTGAACGCGGTCTCGCCGTTGAAAACGGCACTGCCAGCGGCAGCCATCGCCGCCAGCTCCCCTTCGAGGATGGCCATGCCGTTCTCGATGGTGGCAAAGAAACGGTCCTCTTCCTGCTTGAGGATGTCGGTGACGCGCTGCTGGCCGGCCTTCAGCTCGGGGTAGGCCTCGCCCATCTCGGCCACCAGATCGGGCACCATCTTGTGGAAGAAGGCCGCACGGGCGCCCAGCTTGTAACCGTGGCGGATGGCGCGGCGGATGATCCGGCGCAGCACGTAGCCACGGCCCTCGTTACCGGGGATCACGCCGTCGGCGATCAGGAAGGAGCAGGCACGGATGTGGTCAGCCAGCACCTTGAGGGACGGGCTGTCCATGTCGGCACCGGAGGTCTCGCGGGCGGCCGCAGCAATCAACGCCTGGAACAGGTCGATCTCGTAGTTGGCATGCACATGCTGGAGCACGGCGGAGATCCGCTCGAGGCCCATGCCCGTATCCACCGAGGGCTTGGGCAGCGGGTGCATCACGCCGGCCTCGTCACGGTTGAACTGCATGAACACGTTGTTCCAGATCTCAATGTAGCGGTCGCCGTCTTCATCGGGCGACCCGGGCGGGCCGCCCCAGATGTGCTCGCCGTGGTCGTAGAAGATTTCGGTGCAGGGGCCGCAGGGGCCGGTGTCACCCATCATCCAGAAATTGTCGGAGGCGTAGCGCGCGCCCTTGTTGTCACCGATGCGGATCACCCGCTCCGCCGGGACACCGATTTCCTTGGTCCAGATGTCGTAGGCTTCATCGTCTTCGGCGTAAACCGTGACGGTGAGCTTGTCCTTGGGCAGCCCGAAGACGACGGTGAGCAGCTCCCAGGCATAGTTGATCGCGTCACGCTTGAAGTAGTCACCGAAGCTGAAGTTGCCCAGCATCTCGAAGAAGGTATGGTGACGGGCGGTGTAGCCAACGTTTTCCAGGTCGTTGTGCTTGCCGCCGGCACGCACGCACTTCTGGGACGTGGTGGCACGACTGTAGGGGCGCTTGTCGAAGCCGAGGAAAACATCCTTGAACTGGTTCATGCCTGCGTTGGTGAACAGCAGGGTCGGATCCTCATGGGGCACGAGAGAGCTGGACGCTACGATCTGGTGGCCCTTGGAGGCGAAGAATTCGAGGAACTTCTGGCGGATTTCGGCGCTTTTCATCGGCGTGGGGTCTCCGGGTGTCTCAAACAGCGACGGTCGGGGAAAGGTCAAGTTTCAGAGCCCGAAATTGTAGCATCCCTCCCCGCCCGGCCCGGCTGGCTATAATCGCCACTCCAATAACATCAACTCCATCAGGAGACAGCAGACATGGGCCACCGCCTTTCCAAGATCTATACCCGCACCGGCGACGCCGGCACCACCGGCCTCGGCAATGGCAACCGGGTATCCAAGAACAGCTTGCGCATCCACACTCTCGGCGAGGTGGACGAAGCCAACGCGGCCATCGGCATCATGCTCTGCGAAGAGCTGCCGGAAGACGTGCGCGCCCTGCTCACCAACGTGCAGCACGATCTCTTCGACCTGGGAGGCGAGGTGTGCATTCCGGGCATGGAGATGATCACCGCAAAGCAGGTGCAATACCTTGAAGACGAACTGGACCGGTTCAACGATGATCTGGAGCCCCTGAAGGACTTCATCCTCCCCGGTGGCACGCGTGCCGCGGCATTGAGTCACCAGGCACGCACCATCTGCCGGCGGGCCGAGCGGATGATCGTTGCGCTGGCCCAGGAGGAAGCGGTGAATGACGCACCGCGCCAGTACCTGAACCGCCTTTCCGACCTCCTCTTCGTGCTCGGCCGGGTGCTCAACCGGGCCGGCGGCCGTGGCGACGTGCTGTGGCAGAAGAGGAAGAACGCCTGAAAAAAAGGCTGCCCGACCGGCAGCCCTTTTTTACCAATCAACTTTTTCCACCAGCCCGAGGGAACGCCCCAGGAAACGCTCGCCGATGGTCTGGAAGCGCAGCGGTATGTCAGTGACGGTATAGCGATAGGTCGGCAGATTCTCGCCGGAATTTGCGATCCCTAACTCAGCCAGCTTGCGGGCCGCCTGCTCAGCAACAGTGATCGCCGAATCGACGAGACGCACGTCCGGCCCGACCACATCCTGGATCAGAGGCTTGATCAAGGGATAGTGGGTGCATCCCAACACCAGGGTATCGACATTCTCGGCCAGCACAGGCTTGAGATATTCCTGGGCAGTGAGTCGCGTTACCTCGTGCTCGAGCCACCCCTCCTCTACCAGCGGGACGAAGAGTGGACAGGCCTGGGAATACACACGAACCCGGGGATCAAGGGCATGCATGCGCCGGGCGTAGGCATTGCTATTGACCGTTGTCGGAGTACCGATCACGCCGATTGCTCTGGAACGAGACTCGGCCACCGCCGCGCGGGCACCCGCATCGATCACATCCAGCACGGGAATACTCCCGGCCTTGTCCTTTACCACTTGGGACGCCACCGCGGCCATGGTGTTACAGGCGATGATGAGCATCTTCACGCCCTTGTGGAGCAGATGGTCGGTGATCTGGCCCGTAAAGTGCTCGATGGTTGCCACCGACTTGACGCCATAGGGCACACGGGCCGTATCGCCAAAGTAAACGATGTTCTCGAGGGGCAGGCGCTCCATCAGCGCCCGCACGACAGTGAGGCCGCCCACGCCGGAATCGAAGACTCCGATGGGCAGCGCGCCGGTTTCAGACATGGTGTTGGATGAAAAGAGGAAGCGCGGATTCTACGCCAGTCCGCCTCCCGCGCGGACGGCCTGTCGCAGCTCAGTAACCGAGGCGGGCGACCAGCTCGGCTTCTTCCTCCGGGGTGAAGGCGAACTTGTAGATAGACTTTTCGTCGGGCAACTCACGCCATTTCCCGCCGATCTCCCGAAGACGGCTTTCAATGGTGGCGCAAGACAGATGCATCAGCAGTGCCGGCGCCTTGACGCGCTCACACATACGCTCACCACCCATCTGCTTGAACTCAAGCAGCTTCTCGTAGAAATCCCGGTGACGGGGATTGATCTCGATAAGGATGTCCGTACACCCCTTGACCCGATAAGAGTAGATGTAGAGGAGATTGAACAGGGAGGCGATCAAACGCTTGGAGCGCGCGGAGGGATCGATGGCAAAACGCCCGAACTCGCACAGCTTGCGCCCCTGAGACCGCAGACGCGCAGCCTCCATGCCGTAAGTCTTATCAAGGGCCAAACCCGCAGGAGAGTCAACGTTGACCGTCAGCGTGGCATAAACCCGACCAAACAGCTCGGCATTCATGGTGAGCTGATTGGGCTCGTCCATCGAGCCCAATTGCCCGTAGCCGCGCCAGGCATACCGTTTTTGAATGAGCAGTTCGGTCTCGCGACGACGCTCTCCATCACGCATCAGCATCTTGATGCGGAACTTATCCTGGCGCTCGCTCGGCGCATCGACCTTGGGATCATCCTCGGCGATGCAAAGAGGATCAAAGCGCCAAGACTCCATGGCCGTAACCTCCGCAAGCGTCTGCGGCGCACTGTCAACCTGAACGGGGAGTTTGGGCGGCTTTCGAAACATCATCACATACTATACCGCGGCTTCTGGACGCGGAATATTGTGTTGCTTCAAAGCCCACAACACATGCTCCCTGACCATGGGGGATGGATCGTCGCGACGGGACTCCAGAGCGCCGACAGCCATTGGCACGCCAATGGCATTTCCAAGCGCGACCGCAACATTTCTGGACCAGCGCTCGTAACCGATTCTGTAGATAGGACTACCTGTCATTCGCTCTTCGAAGATCACTTTCGACCACAGGAATAACTCTACCAGTCTGGCGCCGTCAAGCCCATGCCGAGGTGTGAAATCAGACACGGTGGACTGTCGAGCGAAGCGGTTCCACGGGCAAACGAGCTGACAATCGTCACATCCGTAGATGCGGTTACCAATCAGCGGCCTGAACTCTTCGGGAATGGCGTCCTTGAGCTCTATCGTCAGATACGAGATGCAGCGACGGGCGTCGACCTTGTAGGGCGCAATGATGGCACCGGTCGGGCAGGCCGGAATGCAGGCCGAGCACTCGCCGCAATGAGTCCGCACTGGGTCATCCACGGGAAGCGGCAGATCCGTGTAGATCTCGCCAAGAAAAAAGAAGGAACCAGCCTGCCGTGACAACAGCAGCGTGTGCTTGCCACGCCAACCCAGCCCAGCCTTCTCGGCCAGCGCAACCTCCATAACGGGTGCTGAATCCACAAAGACCCTGTACCCGTGCGGAGCATCAGCCGTGATCCGGTCAGCCAGGCGCTGCAGGCGACTGCGCAACACCTTGTGGTAGTCGCGTCCCAGGGCATATCTGGACACATAGGCCTTGGCTGAATCCTGCAAGACCTCGGTGGGGCTTTCGCCCTCGCCGAGGTAGGACATGCGTACAGATACAACCCGGCAAGTTCCCGGGACAAGCTCAGCCGGCCGGGTCCGCTTTAGCCCGTGTTTGTACATATAATCCATTTGCCCATGGCAGCCGGCATCAAGCCACGCCTGCAACCCCGGCTCAGCGTCCCGGAGATCGGTATCAGCGATCCCGACCTCGTCGAAGCCCAACTCCAGCCCCCACGCCTTGATATTGGCAGCCAGGGACGCAAGACCGCCCTGTCCACCGGAAAAATTATCGTGCCCCAAGCTCATGCCTTTGATGATAGCGGTCCGACGCGGCCCATGCACCTACCCGATGAAAATGCCACCTTGGCCATCGGCGAACGACTGGCCCGCGCCCTACCACCGCGCATGACGATCTACCTCCTGGGCGACTTGGGGGCAGGAAAGACAACCCTGAGCCGCGGCCTTCTCAGAGGTTTGGGCCACACAGGGAAAGTGAAGAGTCCGACATATACCTTGGTCGAACCATATAAAGATTCTAGAATAGTCGTATATCACTTTGATTTTTATCGTTTCACCCATGCAAATGAGTTTCTTGAAGCCGGCCTGGAAGAGTATTTCGAGGGTGACGGAATCCGTCTCGTGGAGTGGCCGGACCGGGCCCAGCCTTTCCTACCTGCGGCCGATCTGGAAATCCATCTGCAACTTGGCACCAGTGGTGGGCGAACACTCACCCTGCAGCCACTGAGCAGGGAGGGTCAAAAGTGCATTCAGGATCTGGATACAAGCGCGGAGTCCTCCCCCTGACATCGGCGGGTGGCGGCAAGATCACACGCCGACGCCTGATCGGTTCAGCCGCTGCAGGTCTTGTGTTATTGGTCAGTCGCAACAGCGTTGCTGCCTCAGCATCGGTGATGGCGGTACGGGTGTGGCCTGCCCGGGACTACACCCGCATCACCATCGAAAGCCGGGAACCCCTGGTTTTCAGCCATCACTCGGTGCGCAATCCGGAGCGGCTGGTGGTGGACCTGGAAGGCCTGGAACTGAACAGCATTTTGCAGTCCCTGCCCACCAAGATCACTGGCCAGGACCCCTACATCCAGCTCATCCGGGCCGGCCGCAACCGTCCCGGGGTCGTACGACTGGTCATCGAGCTCAAGGCCGAAATCGTTCCCCAGGTCTTCACCCTGAAACCCATCGGCGAGTACGGCCACCGACTGGTCCTGGATCTCTATCCTGCGGAGCCGGTCGATCCCCTACTGGCCCTTCTGGAAAAGCTCTCGCCGGAAGAAGCGGCAGCAGGTGGGGCAACGCCGCCGGGCCTGCCAGAGAAAGCCGAGGAACCCCCTGCCCGGCGCCTGGCTGAAGCGGAACGCAAGCCCGACACATCGCCTCGGGAAACGCCCGTCGATCGCCCCAAGACGCGCAAGCCAGGCTCCGAAGATGAACCAGCCGTCACCCGTCTGATCACCATTGCCATCGACCCCGGACATGGTGGAGAAGATCCGGGTGCCGTCGGCGCGGCCGGCAGCTACGAGAAGAACGTCACCCTGTCGGTGGGGCGACGCCTGAAGGCACGCATCGACGCCGAACCTAACATGCGCGCAATGCTGACCCGCGACGCAGACTATTTCGTGCCTCTCCAGCAACGGGTGGCCAAGGCCCGCCGCGTCCAGGCAGACCTCTTCGTGTCGATTCACGCAGATGCATTCATCAGCCCAAGCGCGCGGGGAAGTTCGGTTTTTGTACTCTCCGACAAGGGCGCATCCAGCACCGCCGCACGCTGGCTGGCACAAAAGGAAAATGCGGCAGACCTCATCGGCGGCGTCAATCTGGGGGTCAAGGACAGCCATCTCGCGCGCACCCTGCTTGATTTATCCCAGACAGCGGCCATCAACGACAGTCTGAAGGTGGGCAAGGCGGTACTAGGCGAACTCGGAGGTATCAATCGCCTTCATAAAGGCGAGGTGGAGCAAGCCAGCTTTGCGGTTCTCAAGGCGCCGGATATCCCATCCATCCTCATCGAAACAGCATTCATATCGAATCCCGAGGAGGAAGCGCGCCTGAATGACGAGGCCTACCAGGACAGGATGGCTGAAGCCATCCTGCGCGGGCTAAGGCGCTACTTCGCCAAGAACCCGCCGATGTCCAAGTCTCGCCTCGCCAGCCTTAACTGAGGCCTGCCCAGACACCAGCGTGGCGACTTAGCGGATGCACACCTTGCGTACCTGCTTCAAATCGGTGACCCCGCCCAACACCTTTTCAATGCCATCCTGACGCAAGGTTCGCATGCCCTCGTCGAGGGCAGCGGACAGCAGGGTGGCCACTCTCGCTCGCTCCTGGATCAGGGCCTTGATGCGGTCGGTACCCACCATGAGCTCATGGAGGCCAAGCCGCCCCTTGTAGCCCAAGTTGCACTGGTCGCAACCCACCGGCTCATAGAGGGTGAAGCGCCCCTTGCTGTCGGCATAGCGCTGACGCCAGCCCGCCATGATTTGTTCACGTGCTGCCAGGGGGTCCTCCACGAAGGCAGGAGTCTGACGGAGATCCTCGCAGTACTCGTCCAGCATGTGGCGGATTTCATCTTCTGTGGGATGGTAAGACTTCTTGCACTTACCGCACAGGCGCTTGGCCAGTCGCTGCGCCAGAATGCCGAGCAAAGCATCGGCAAAATTAAAAGGATCCATCCCCATGTCCAGCAGACGCACGATGGATTCCGGTGCGCTATTGGTGTGCAGGGTACTGAACACCAGGTGCCCGGTGAGCGAGGCCTCAAGGCCGATCGACACCGTCTCCTTGTCACGCATTTCGCCGACCATGATCACATCCGGGTCGGCACGCAGGAAGGAGCGCATCACCGTCGGAAAATCAAGGCCCGCCTTGCGGTTGACCTGCACCTGACGGAGCCCCTTCTGGGTGATTTCCACCGGATCCTCGGCAGTCCAGATCTTGGTTTCCGGGGTGTTGATATGCCCCAGAATGGAGTGCAGCGTTGTCGTCTTGCCCGATCCGGTAGGACCGCAGACAAAAAAGATGCCATAGGGTTTGGCGATGGTCTGCTTGAGCCGCTCGTAGTTGCTGTCCAGCAAGCCCAGCTTCTCGAGGGGTAGGGGCTCGCTGTTGGCCAAAAGACGCATGACCACATCCTCCAACCCGCCGGTTGTTGGCACGGTTGCCACGCGAAGCTCGATATCGAGCGGCCCGAAACGACGAAACTTGATCTTACCGTCCTGAGGCTTGCGCCGCTCGGAGATATCCAGATCGCACATGATCTTGATGCGCGTGACAATCGGGCTGCGATAGCTGGACGGAACCTCGATGTAGGGCACCAAGGAGCCATCGCGACGAAAACGGATCTGCGTCTTTTCCTTGCCGGGGCGTGGCTCGATATGGATGTCCGAAGCCCCCTGACGATGGGCATCAATGATGATGCGGTTCACCAACTTGACGAGTTCGTTGTCTGCTGCTGCAGAGACATCCTCGGCGATGGGATTGCCATCGCCATCGTCGTCCTGCATGTCCGAAAGAAGTTCGGAAACCGAGCCATCATCGCTTCCACTCCCCCCGAAAAACTGGGCAACCGTCTGCATGAACTCCAGCTGGGTGGTCACGCAAAACACGGGCGTAGCCTTCGGAAACACATTCTGGACGACACGCGAAGCGACAGCCTGCTCAGGATCCGTCACCAGGGTCAGCAGCCCCTCAGGGTTTTCCTCAAGGGGAAGCCACTGGGCTTGCTGCACGTAATCCTTTTTTAGGTTCCTGAGCAGATCCAGGGGCTTGACCCGATCCGGCCGGAAGGGCTCATAGGGAGCCCCAAAAAAACGCGAGATGGCGCTGCCGATGTCTACGGGCTTGAGCTTGTAATCGTCGAGTAGCAGTTGCTCAAGGGAGATTCCCCGCTCCCTCGCCTGGCTGGTGGCCGCCTCAAGCTCGGCGCTGGTGAGCTTGGCATCATTGACCAGCCCCTCGTACTTGGACTTGGGCTGCACCAGGGCATGACGCCGTTGAGCAAAAGCAACGGCCAGCGTCTGTCCCAGGCCCTGAATGCCTTCCTCGGCGATGGCCGAGAACACCTCTCCACTCCGGGTATTGATGAGCTGGATGACGCCTAGTACATCACCGCTCTCCGCATTGGAGATGGGCGCCACGAGCATCTGATGGCAACGATAGCCCGTGCGCTCATCAACCTCGCGACGGAACTCCATGCGCATCGAGATGGCCTTGAGCTCCTGCTCGTCGTAGGCATCATGAATGTTGAGCATCTGCCCGGTCAGGGCAACATAACCCGCCACGCTGTTCTCCGCGATGGGCAGGCGGATAGTGCGAATGCTGTGCAGACCCGTCTTGACCCGGGACGAGATGGTGGTCTTGCTCTCGTCAACCACATAGATGGTCAAACGGTCCGCAGCAAACAACGAGCAGATGTCTGCAGACAGCTCGAAAATGATCTCGTCGATATTCTCGGTAGCGTGGATGCGGTTGGTAACCGTCTGCAGCCCCTTGAAAAAGGCTAGCCTGCTGGCTACATCACTCACGCCACCCTTATGAATGCTGCTCATGCTTGGGTCTGCTCCGGAAAATTGGGGCGGGGGCCTTGGAGCGGACTCCTAAGCCGAGCCTCCGTTCCCTCCGCCAGACGCTGAGGCTAAAGGACCAGTTCGAGCCCGTTGTAAAGCGCCCGGGGTGAAAAGCGGCCACAGTAACTCAGAATCTCGTCCAGGGTTGTTTGTGCCCGACTGGGCTTGAGGTGAGTGATCCACACCTCTGGATTTGAATTGATCCGCTCAAGAAAAACCGCTAGCAGACTCGGACACAGGTGACGGGACGCCAGAGCCAGATCGTGGAGTGCATCAGGAAATGCCGTTTCAACAATCAGGTAGCGCAAATCCGGGATGTCGTTGATGGCTGCGATCAGTGGTTCCGAGTAGGTCGTGTCGCCAGAAAACACCAGGCTCCCTCCCTCACCAGACACCTGGTAGGCCACCGCCGGCACAGTATGTAGCGCAGGCAGAGCCTTGATCTGCCGGCCGTCACCGAGCTTGGCCGTTTCGTCCACACGCATTTCCTGGAAACGCAGAAAGGGGTTGTGACGATCAGGAATGGATGAAAAGTCCGGCCACACCAGCCAGTTGAAGATGTGCGAGCGCAGGATACGCAGAGTCTCAGGGGAGCCATGCACCACGATAGGCATGGATCGCGCCTCACCCACCGTGTCCACCAGCAGAGGGATCATCGCGATGTGGTCAAGGTGCGCATGGGTGACGAAGACGTGATCAATCTTCAGGAGCTCGTCGTACTCCAGATCACCCACCCCGGTGCCTGCATCGATCAGGATGTCGTGATCGACCAGCAGTGCCGTGGTGCGCTGGTCGCGCCCACCTATTCCGCCACTGCACCCCAGAACCCGCACCTTCATCTTGTACCCATGAATTTCCGCAAGAGGGGCAACTGGACGTCATGCCCAGGCACCGAAATCAAATCGAACGTCGGTGCAACAGGATACGATTGAGCGAGGACATTCGACGTCAGAAATATCACGCTTCAGTTCCGCGGCCTTGCGATCATCCCTATTGCTGGACAGTCTGGGAGAAAAACTCCATCTTCACGCCAGCGATTTCGACTATGTCGTGATCATTGAGGCGATGGGCTTGAGCATCAAGGGAATGGCCGTTGACCACCGGGAACACGGTGCCTTCGACATGGGTAATGAAATAGCCATGAGGACGTCGGGTGATCACGGCCACCTGGGTGCCAGGCTTACCCAGCGTAGTCAGGGATTTAGACAACTCCAGCGTACGGCCCGCATGGGTCCCGCTGAGAATCTGGATCATGCCAACGACGTTGGCAGCAGGCGCGGCCACTGTCGCAGGCTCGCCAGAGGTGGGGGCACCTGCGGCAGGGCTATCGACTGCCACTGCAGAGCCGAAGGCCACCGCCTCGTCCTGCTCGCTCCCCCCAGCGCTATGCTCGGAGAGAAACTTCAACCGATACTTACCCAGTTCGACCACGTCATTGTTCTGGAGAACGTGCTTCTTGACCGGCTGGCCATTTACATAGGTACCGTTGGTGCTGTTCAGGTCCTCAAGAAAGACGTCGTTCTGAATGGTCACGATCGCCGCGTGCTCACCGCTGATGGCCAGATTGTCGATCTGGATATCGTTATTAGGCTTGCGGCCAATGGTCGTGCGCTCCTTCTCGAGGGGCATTTCCTTCAGCACCAGACCATCCATGCTCAAAATCAACCTGGGCATTGCTTTTCCTATCCGAAACCAGCCTTAGCCGAGCTCTGTGCCAAGCCGCACAGACGCAGAAGACGACACCACGATAACCGATACATTATCCATTCCCCCCCGGTCATTAGCCAGATCGACCAAGTGTTCTGCTGCCACCTGGGGGCTGCCACCGAGCGTGACCAGTATCTCGGCGATATCTGCATCGGGCACCATATCGGTCAGGCCATCAGAGCAAAGCAGGTAATGATCATCGGGCTCAAGGGCAAACACGGCGACATCCGGAACAACCTCCGCCTCCACACCGATCGCCCGCGTCAACAAGCCGCGAAGCGCTGCAGGGCCTTCGGATGCGGACTCAATCATGCCCGCGTCGCACTGCGCCCGCAATACGCTGTGATCCCGGGTGAGGCACTCAAGGGTATCTCCGCGCAGGCGATAGAGACGTGAATCACCCACATTGGATACCAACAGCACCCCATCGGGCCGAAAACAGCCTGCTACAAGCGTGCTGCCCATACCCCGCAAGCCAGGATCCCGACGGGAAGCCATGAAAACGGCACGGTTGGCGAGATGGGCAGCATGGCGCAGATCATCCTCGACAAGCATGCCGTCCGCAACCGCGTGAAGGCGGTCCATCCAGGTAAGCACTGCCATCCGGGAGGCTTCGGCACCGCCAGCGTGACCGCCCATGCCATCGGCCAGGACGGCGAGCCCCTGTGACTCGTCACAGGCCACACAGTCCTCATTGCGCAAGCGCACCTGCCCGATGTGGGATGCCATCGCCATCCGCCAGTTTGCCTTCCCTTTGTTCACGCTCAACTTTCAGCCATAGCCAGACACTTTACCCGAGACAGCCCTCGGTACGCGGCAATCGCCACAAAAGCCACTCCACAAATGAAAACCGCGCCCGAGCATAAGCGCGGGCGCGGTGCGTATCAGGCTCGAGAGCCGGTTACAGCATGGCCTTCAGCAGCTTGGCCATTTCGGACGGGTTGCGCGTCACGGTGAAACCGCACTCTTCCATGATGGCGAGCTTGGCATCGGCCGTATCGGCACCGCCGGAGATCAGTGCACCCGCATGGCCCATGCGCTTGCCCGCAGGGGCAGTCACACCGGCGATGAAGCCAACGATCGGCTTCTTCATGTTGGCCTTGCACCATTCGGCAGCTTCAGCTTCGTCCGGACCGCCGATTTCGCCGATCATGATGACCGCATCGGTATCCGGATCGTCGTTGAACATGCGCA
>NZ_JBIJDC010000161.1:0-7092 GCF_044344315.1 Zoogloea sp.
CGCGCCGGACTTCCCCGCCTGCTGGTGCGCTGCTCGGCGGGGTCGGAACGGGCTTTTCGGATACACCGAGCCCCTGCGGAACTTGAGTCGGGCACTGGCCGTTGATCACCTGCATTTCCGGAAGGAGGGAACCCCCGAAGGGGGCGCGACAGCGGGGTACGTTTCTTTGCCTTCTTTCTTGTCGTACAACAAGAAAGAAGGTCGCCTGCCGGGGGCGAGTCCCCGGCCAATGTGACGTAAGAGAACGGAAAGCCGTCCCGCAAGGGCTCACCGGTATGAGGTCGAAAGGCGTGAACTGACTACGTTCGCGAAAAATGTGGGAAGCGCTTCCCTATGACAAGTAAGGCTCTCCGCGCCCGGGGCAGTCCGCCGCATCACCCCCAGCCCGGCCAGACCGGCACCGAGCAGAAACAGGGTGGCCGGTGCCGGGACGGCAGTGGCTGGTGTGGCGTCGATTCGCACGCCCACATCCAGGTAGTCGAAGTAATTCGGGCCCCAATCCAGCCAGCCTCCCCCGCTGTGCTGGGCATACTCGTCCATCGGATTCGGTGCCTTGCCCGGGTGGATGCCCTTGATCCCTCCATCCGGTTCGAAAGACACCCAGTAGATTCCGGGGGCGATCACCCAGTCGAGACCAAAGACGCCATACCAGTTGAGCCCGCTTGCGCCGGGCAGCCCATGCGTCCGGCTGAACAGTACCTCGCCCGGAATGTTCCCCTCATCCCGATGCAGGCGGATCGTCACCGATCCCGGCGGGACCTCGATATTCGAGTAATAGCCCTCCACCGAATGGATGGCCTGCCATGACCCCACCGAGAACTCCCCGGCGAAGTACTGCGCTGGCTCGAACGCCCAAGGCTGCCCATTCACACCCGCCCCCGTATCCACGATAAGAGTCGCGGTGGCAGGAAAGGCGGAGAGGGCCAGCAGGACGGCTGAACAGCAGTTTTGCAGGGTGCGCATGAGAGCCCTCCTGGGTGCGCTGTGCAGGGCGCCTGAGGATGAAGGTGGCGCGTAAGTGGGATCAGTATAGGGTAGCGCCACCTGAGTCATCCCAGCATCCGCTGCACTCGATCCGATCCGGGTGATCGGGCATGCATCTTTCTTGTCATTCTTGTGCTGTTCCTTTGCTACCGGAATTTGTCACAAACTGTAACGGTCCCGCCCTGATCCCGCGCTCCGTCCCGGCTGAACTGTCCCATTCCGATTCACGGGGAGTTCACGTCATGTGTTTCACTACAGGAGGCTGGTCAGATGAGATTGAGCTCGATTCAGCACACCATCTCGGCGGTTGCGGGTGCGTGTCTGCTGGTGGCGGTCGCTGCCACGGTAGGTTTCGGCGTTTACTCTGCAGGTGATACCCAGGCCCTGGTCCGCGAGCGGGTCAGAACCCAGGTTCAAGAGGGCGCCCTGGTCAATTTGCAGGGGGTGGCCGGGACGCAGGCCGGCATCATTCAGGCAAAGTTCGATCTCGCCCTCGACGCGGCGCGAACGATGGCCCATGTTTTTGAGCTGGGCAAGCGTGAGAACGGCATTGCCATGGGGCGCAGTCAGATCAATGCGGTTCTGCTCAATGTGCTCCAGCACAACCCGGAGTTCAACGGGACCTATTCCTGCTGGGAGTCCGATGCGCTTGACGGTCGCGATGAGCAGTTCCGCACCGGTCGCGATGGCAACAATGCCCGCACCGGTCGATTCACGCCCTACTGGAACCGGGATGCGAAGGGCAATATCGCAGTCCAGCCCCTGGTCGAGTACGACACCATGGACAAGCATCCGAACGGCGTGCTCAAGGGCGGCTGGTATATCGGCCCCCGGGATACCGGGAAGGAGAGCGTGCTTGATCCCTTTCCTTACATCGTTCAGGGCAAGCAGGTCTGGCTGACCACGCTGTCGGTGCCCATCGTGGTTAACGGCAAGTTCCTGGGCGTGGCGGGTACAGACTACAACCTCGACTTCGTTCAGGAACTCTCCCTGCAAGCGGATCGAGGCCTCTTCGGGGGCAAGGCCGAGGTTATCATCGTCAGCAACATGGGCTTGATCGTGGCAGACAGCGAGAAGCCCGAGCTGATCGGCAAGCCGCTTGCCGAGGCGTTTCCCGGCGATATCAGCAAGGTCTTGCTCGGCGAGATCCAGGGGGGCAGAAGCACGGCCTCTCTTGATGAGTCGAGTGGGCAGATCACGGCGCTGGCCCCCATTTGCCCTTGGCCGCACGGGTAAGCCCTGGTCGGTGGTGATCAAGGTGCACAAGGACGTGGTGCTGGCCGATGCCTACGCCCTGGATCGCGATCTGGCCGAGCGTTCGAGCAGCGCTGTATGGTGGCAGGTGGTTGTGGGGTTGATCGTGGCATGTGCCGGAACGAGCTTCCTGTGGTTTGCCGCGGGTTCTCTGAGTCGGCCGATCCGGGAGGCCGAGCGCCTGGCCAATACTATTCGGCTGGGGGATTTTTCCCGCCGCATGGCTCACCTGCATGACGATGAGGTGGGGAGGCTGGCTGTCGCCCTGAACGATATGGCTGCACGGCTCCAGCTCCAGGCAGGTATCGCCGACCGGATTTCCCAGGGAGATCTCGATATCCGGATAGAACTGGCTTCCGAGAATGATCAGCTCGGCATTGCTCTGCAACGCATGGTGGACAACCTGAACGATGTGGTCAGTCGATTGCAGGGCGGGTCAAAGGAAATCACCGCCAGCGCCAAACAGGTTTCGGACTTGAGTCAGGGCCTGTCGGCGGGCGCCGCTGCCTCGGCGGCCTCGGTGACCGAGATCGGGGCGACGGTGCAGCAGATGGCCGCGAACACCAGGCAGAATGCCCAGAATGCCAGTGCGGCAGACGATCTGTCCAAGTCGGCGCAGGCCGTTGCGGTCAGTGTCAGCGCGCACATGCAGGAGATGGTCCGATCCATGGGCGAGATCGAGCAGGCCGGAGCAAGCATCACCGAGATCATCCGGGTGATTGACGAGATTACCGAGCAGACCAATCTGCTGGCCCTCAATGCTGCCATCGAAGCCGCGCGGGCCGGCGAGCAGGGACGTGGTTTCGCGGTAGTGGCGGACGAAGTGCGTAATCTCGCCAATCGCAGTGCCGAAGCGGCCAAAAAGGCGACGACGCTGATTGCCGGTTCCGCGGAGAAGACACGCCAGGGGGCTGCCATTGCCGATACGACTGCGGCTGCCCTCGAGGAGATCCTGAGTTCGACAACCCGCGTATCTACCCTGCTGTCCGATATCTCGGAGGCTTCCCAGCAGCAGGCCACCGGCTTCTCGGAGGTTGCAGTGGGGCTTGATCAGATCGACGGCGTTACCCAGCGCAACAGTGGTGATGCAGAGGTCTGCGCCAGCGCATCTGTCGTGCTCAGTGAGCAAGCGGCGACGCTGCTGGGGCTGACCGGGCGCTTCCGCGTTCGCAATGGCGGCTGAGCGGGCAACCAGCGATGACCCCGGATTGGGTTTCTGACGTGTCAGACCCCGCGTCGGGGAGTAAGCTCCCGTTCTGAAGCTGGTCGATGGGACGGGGCGCTGGGGCACATATGGTTGAGATGGAGGGCGGGGGCGCCGAGAAGGGCGCAGAGCGGCAGGCGTCGCTGCAGCGGGCAATTCTCAACGGGGTGCCCGATGGCATCCTGGCCGTTGATCAGGAACGCAGGATCGTCTCGGTGAACGAGCGTTTCTTTTCTGTGTGGGGTATTCCCCGGCCTGCCGGCGACCTGGAGGCCTTGCTTGGCACCCCGGAGGCCTTGCTGCTGGCCCATGCCCTGGCAAGGGTGGCCCTTCCCGACGATTTTGTGGCCCGGGTCGGCAGCCTGTACGACGATCCGTGGCGGGACGATGTCAACGACATTGATTTGCTGGACGGCCGCACTCTGCGGCGCCACTCGACGGCGCTGGGCAGTCCCGGTGGCCAGTTCCTGGGGCGGGTCTGGTATTTCCGTGACGTCTCCGACATCGTCCGATCCCAGAATGCGCTGGCAGACAGCGAGCAGCGCTACCGCACGGCCTTCCAGACCACTCTCGACGCCGTTGCCATCACCACCCTTGCCGACGGGGTGTATGTGGATGTCAATCAGGCTTTCATCGACATCACCGGGTATCCCCGGGACGAAATCATCGGTCACAGCTCTCTTGAGCTGGGTATCTGGGCCGACCCGGAAGACCGCAAGGGCTTCAGTGAGAAGCTGCGCAACAGCCAGGCCCGCCTGCAACTGGAGGCCCGCTTCCGCAAGAAGTGCGGGGAGGTCTTCTGGGGTACCTTCTCCGTGTCGCCGATGATGATCAACGGTGTTCCCGGCCTGCTGTCCATCACGCGCGACATCACCCTCAACAAGGCGGCTCAGGATGAACTGTCACGGCATCGGGATAGTCTCGAACAGCTTGTGGCCGAGCGCACCGCCGAGCTGTCCCGGGCCAAGGAAGCCGCCGAGGCGGCCAGTGTGGCCAAGAGCGCCTTCCTGGCCAACATGAGCCATGAGATCCGGACGCCGCTCAATGCCATTACCGGGATGGCCTATCTCATCCGCCGGGGCGGGCTGAGCGAGCGCCAGCGGGAGCAGCTCGACAAGCTTGAAGGCGCCGGCGAGCACCTGCTCAACATCATCAACGCAGTGCTGGAGTTGTCCAAGATCGAGGCCGGCAAGTTCGTCATGACGGAGTCGCCCATCCGCGTGAGCAGCATTCTCGACAACGTCCTGTCCATGCTGCATGCCCGTGCCCAGGCCAGACACCTGCGCCTGGTCTCGGAGATGGATGTGCTGCCGGACGATCTGGTCGGCGATCCGACCGCCGTGCAGCAGGCCCTGCTCAACTACGCCGCCAACGCGGTCAAATTTACCGAGACCGGCAGCGTGACTCTGCGCGTTGCCCTGGTCGAGGTGGATGCGGACAGTGCCCTGCTGCGTTTCGAAGTCCGGGACACGGGGGTCGGTATCCCGGCCGAGGCGCTGCCGCGCTTGTTTGCCGCCTTCGAACAGGCCGACAACACCCTGACCCGCAAGTATGGCGGCACCGGCCTGGGCCTGGCCATTACCCGCAAGTTGGCCGAGCGCATGGGCGGGTCGGTCGGAGCTGACAGCGTGGTAGGGCAGGGCAGCACCTTCTGGTTCACCGCCCGGCTACGGCGACGGGCTGCGCCCCAGTCCATGCTCTCCCCATCGTTGCCGGGGCCGGCCGAGGAGGTTCTCGCCCGCGACTATCCCGGGCGCCGTCTCCTGCTGGTCGAGGACGAGATCATCAACCGTGAGATCGCCCTGATGATGCTGGTCGATGCCGGTCAGGTCGTGGCGTGCGCCGAGGATGGCGTCCAGGCGCTCGAACAGCTCGCCAAGCAGCCTTACGACCTGATTCTGATGGATGTGCAGATGCCCAACATGGATGGGCTGGAGGCCGCCAGGCGGATCCGTGGCCTGCCCGGCGGAAAGGATGTACCCATCATCGCCATGACCGCCAATGCCTTCGTCGAGGACCGGGCGCGCTGCCTGGAGGCGGGCATGAGCGATTTCATCGCCAAGCCCGTTGACCCGGAAGTGCTTTTCACCACCGTCCTGCGCTGGCTTAAGAAGGCGGGCGGCGGCGCCTGAGGGCGCACCGGGCCCACGCCTTTTCGCCCCTCCGGGCCACCTTGACGGCAGTCAAGGACGTCCCCCTCCCCGATCCGGAACATCCGCCCCAAGCTGCGCCGTGCAGCGAAGCCATCCAGGGAGGTTCCATGAGCGGGACATTCACAAAATCCATGGCGCGAAACATCTTCTATGGGGGCACCGTTTTCTTCGCGCTCCTGTTCCTCGCGCTGACCTTCGATTCCTTGCAGGCCATTCCCAAGCGGGACAACCACGCCAACCTCACGCCGTCGGTCATCGCCGGCAAGAAAGTGTGGGAGGTCAACAACTGCATCGGTTGCCACACCCTGATGGGTGAGGGCGCCTACTTCGCCCCGGAACTGGGCAACGTCTACAAGCGCCGCGGGCCTGAGTTCATCAAGGCCTGGATCCAGTCCCAGCCCACCGGCGCACCGGGGCGCCGGCAGATGCCCAACTTCCATCTGACGGAACAGCAGCTCAATGATCTCGTCGAGTTCCTCAAGTACTCGTCCGAGATCAACACTGCCAACTGGCCGCCCAACATCGAAGGCTGATCGTCGATCAGAAAGGGAGCTAAAAACCATGCAATATTCCTCTCAGGCGGTCGCGAAGCCCTACTTCATCGCGGCCATCGGGCTCTTCACCGGACAGGTGCTGTTCGGGCTCATCATGGGCCTGCAGTACGTGATCGGGGACTTCCTGTTTCCCGCCATCCCGTTCAACGTTGCGCGGATGGTCCACACCAACCTGCTGATCGTGTGGCTGCTGTTCGGCTTCATGGGTGCGGCCTATTACATGATCCCGGAGGAAACCGAAACCGAGCTGTATTCGCCAAAACTGGCGCTGCTCATGTTCTGGGTTTTCCTGGTCGCCGGTGCCGCCACCATCCTCGGCTACCTGCTGGTGCCCTACGCCACCCTGGCCAAGTTCACCGGTAACGACATCCTCGAAACCATGGGCCGGGAATTCCTCGAGCAACCCCTGCTGACCAAGATCGGCATCGTCGTGGTCGCTCTGGTGTTCCTGTTCAACCTCACCATGACCATGCTCAAGGGCCGCAAGACGTCGATCTCGCTGGTGCTGATGATCGGTCTGTGGGGCCTGGCGGTGTTCTTCCTGTTCTCCTTCTACAACCCGCATAACCTGGTGCTCGACAAGTACTTCTGGTGGTGGGTCGTGCACCTCTGGGTCGAAGGCGTGTGGGAACTGATCCTTGGCTCCCTGCTGGCCTTCGTGCTCATCAAGGTGACCGGTGTCGACCGTGAAGTGATCGAGAAGTGGCTGTACGTCATCATCACCATGACCCTGGTCACCGGCATCATCGGGACCGGCCACCACTACTTCTGGATCGGTACGCCGGAATACTGGCAATGGTGGGGTTCCGTGTTCTCCGCCCTGGAGCCGATTCCCTTCTTCGCCATGACCGTCTTCGCGTTCAACATGGTGAACCGTCGCCGTCGCGAGCATCCGAACAAGGCCGCCACCCTGTGGGCCCTCGGTACCGGTGTGATGTCCTTC
>NZ_JBIJDC010000076.1:0-22728 GCF_044344315.1 Zoogloea sp.
CGATCAAGGGCATGCCGGTGATCGACGCGCGGGTGGGCGACTGAAGTCGCCCCTACAAGTCGCCCCTACAGGAGAGACCGTATTGACCGTCAGACGACGCGTCAAATGGAGGGATTGGGTTCATTCGACCTCCGGGCGCTGAATCACCGGCCTGCCCTTGATCGGAGTCCGCGGTCGAATGAGTTCGACCCACGCTCCCTCCCGCTACCGTCATGCGGTACCGAAAAGGGCTCGGAGCATCCGGCAGGCCATGCTGGCCTACAAAAAACAAACGGCGCCCGAAGGCGCCGCTGGCTACTGCAGGATCGCTCCGATTACTTCTTCGGGGTGACCTTGGTGAAGGCCTGGAAGGCTTCGGTCGAGGCCTTGGTCATCTGCTCGTAGGCGGCACGGGCGGTGTCCATGGCGGTCTGGATGGAACCCAGGGCGTTGTTGTCGCCGATCGGCATGCCCTTGAACATCTTCTGCAGGGACTCGAACATGTCCTGGCCGCCGCCGGTGAGCTGCTCGCTGACCATCTTGCCAACTTCGGCCTGGGTCTTGGAGGTGATCTCGGCGATTTCGCGGGCACAGGCCAGCATCTTCTCGGTGGTGCTCTGGGCGTAGGAGGTGCGCAGGTTCAGAGCTTCAGCCGGATCCTTGACGCCGGACAGGGCCTTGGCGTTGGCAACACCTTCTTCAAACAGGGACTTGGCGGTGCCGACCTGCAGCTCCATGATGCGCTGGGAGTTCTCGATCGACAGCTGGGCGAGGCGCATGGCGGCCTCAAGGTTCTTTTTCTGGATCTCGTTGAACTGCTGTTCTTGCTTGGTCGCCATAGTTTTCTCCACACATTGTTGTTGAACAGTTAGAGACGCAGAACTGTTATCCACCGCTGCCTCCTGCCAAAAACAATATCACACGCTCATGCACCGACAAGGGGCGTTGCACAAAAAAATGATACTTTTGATAATTTATGTTGCAGCGCAGCAACAGGTGTTGTTGCGCTGCCCCTTATCAAGGGCTGGAGAGCCCGGCCCGGGCCTCTTCTACTGAGTCGAAAATCTCCGGGGAAAGTTGGCGAGCTGTCAGTGCGTTACCCAACTTAGCCCGCAGAAAGGTGTTGGTGGCATAGCGGGTGACCTGGCTGTAACGGCGCTCCATCAGGCCCTGGATCATGTTGGCATAAGCTTCGAGCAGGTCGTCCTGGATGTCGAAGCCATGGTAGTTGACCACCGCCGGCACCTTGCGGCCGAGGGGGGCGAGGATGTCTTCGATGAGGCTGCGGATCTCCTCGATCTCCGTGGCCTTGCGCAGGCGCAGGTTCTCGAAGTCGATGAAGAAGATGTTTTGCGCTGCGTCAAAATGGAAGCGCGAGGCGAGGGGCTGCGTCACGATCGTGCTGCGCAGGTCCATGGGTTCGTCGCGAAAAACCCGTGGGTCCATGGGGCGCGGCGTACCGCGGATGACCGGCTTGAAGCGCATGTGGGCGAGGATGTCGCGCTCGATGTCCACCCCGGGGGCGACCTCGATCAGTTCGACACCATCAGGCGTCAGCTCGAACACGCAGCGCTCGGTGATGTAGAGCACCGGCTGCTTGCGCCGCAGGGCCTCGGGGCCGCTGAAGGTGCGGTGCTCCACCTCCTGGATGAACTTCACCGCCTTGCCCTCGACGAGGATCTTCAGCTTGCCGTCGTCCAGGGCGACCTCCAGCCCGCCGGCGGTGAAGGTGCCGACGAAGACTACCTTCTTGGCGTTCTGGCTGATGTTGATGAAGCCCCCGGCACCGGTAAGCTTGGGGCCGAACTTGGACACGTTGAGGTTGCCCTGCACATCGGCCTGGGCGAGGCCCAGGAAGGCGATGTCGAGCCCGCCGCCATCATAGAAGTCGAACTGGCTGGGCTGGTCCACGATGGCCGCGGTGTTGATGGCCGCGCCGAAGTTCAGCCCGCCCTGGGGAATGCCGCCGATCACCCCGGGTTCGGCGGTGAGGGTCATCAGGTCGATGACGCGCTCTTCGGCGGCTACCGCGGCAATCCCTTCGGGCATGCCGATGCCCAGGTTCACCACGGCGTTGGGGGTGAGCTCCATGGCGGCCCGGCGGGCAATGATCTTGCGCTCGCTCATCTCCATGGGTTCGAGGGAGGTGACCGGCACCCGGATCTCGCCGGAGAAGGCCGGACTGTATTGCTCGAGGAAGGTCTGCATGTGCCACTCGGGCCGCTCGGCCACCACGATGCAGTCCACCAGGATGCCGGGAATTTTCACCTGGCGCGGGTTGAGGGAGCCGGCCTCGGCGATGCGCTCCACCTGGGCGATGACGATGCCGCCGCTGTTGCGCGCCGCCATGGCGATGGCCTGGCCTTCGAGGGTCAGGGCTTCCTTTTCCATGGTGATGTTGCCGTCGGGGTCGGCGGTGGTGCCGCGGATGATGCCGACGCTGATGGGGAAGGCTTTGTAGAAGAGGTATTCCTCGCCATCGATCACCATGACCCGCACCAGATCGTCGGTGGTGCGCTCGTTCACCTTGCCGCCGCCGAAGCGCGGGTCGACGAAGGTGCCCAGGCCGACGCGGGTGAGGGTGCCCGGCTTGCCGGCGGCGATGTCCCGGTACAGGTGGGTGATGACCCCCTGGGGCAGGTTGTAGCCCTCGATGCGGTTCGAGACGGCCAGCTCCTGCAGGCGCGGCACCAGACCCCAGTGCCCGCCGATCACGCGCTTCACCAGCCCTTCGTGGCCCAGGTGGTTGAGGCCGCGGTCCTTGCCGTCGCCCTGGCCGGCGCCATAGACGAGGGTCAGGCCCTCGGGCTGGCCACGGCCGTTCGGGTCCTGCTCGCGGGTGTCGAGGAAGCGTTGTTCCAGCGCGATGGCGATATTCTCGGGGAAGCCGATGCCGACAAAACCGGTGGTGGCCACGGTGTCGCCGGCGCGGATCAAGCGCACGGCGTCGGCGGCGCTGACGACCTTGCCGGTGTTGCGGCCCTGGGGGCGCACGAACTGCTGGGTGTTGCGGGTCATGGCTTGTGCTCTCCTGTTGCGCCTCGCGCGAGCCTTCAACGATACCGAAAAGCCAGTCGGCCGTCATGGCGGCGAGGGAGGAGGAGAGGCTTTACTCGCCTTCGTTCATGATTCCCCGGCTCTTCAGGCGATACAGCATCTGCGGGCGGGTGATGCCGAGCAGGCGGGCCGCCGCCGCCACGTTGCCCTGGGCCCGTTCGATGGCGCGCTTGAGGAGCAGGGTTTCGATCTCGTCCAGGGATACCTGGTCGCACTCGGCGTCCTCGTCGAGCAGCAGACTGTTGACACCGCGGCTGACCCGTTCCACTTCCCGCTCCTGGGTCAGGTCGGCAATGAAGGTGGACGGATCCACGGCGATGAGCTTGCCGTCCCGGTTGATGGCGAAGCGCTGTTCGGTGAAGCGCTCGCCGCTTGTGAACAGATGGGGCGAGTCGATGGCGCCGTCTTCGGGGGCCAGGATCACGCCCCGTTCGATCACGTTCTCCATCTCCCGGATGTTGCCCGGCCAGTCGTAGGACAGCATGGCATCCACCGCCCGCTGGGTGAAGCCGGTCTGGCGGCGCTCGTGGCGGGCGTTGAACTTGTTGAGGAAGTGGTTCATCAGCAGGGGGATGTCCTCGCGCCGCTCGCGCAGGGGAATGATGCGCACCGGGAAGACGTTGAGGCGGAAGAACAGGTCTTCACGGAAGCGCCCAGCCTTCACCTCGTCGCGCAGGTCCACGTTGGTGGCGGCGATCACCCGCACGTCCACCTTGCGGGTCTGGGAGTCCCCCAGGCGTTCGATCTCGCCCTCCTGCAGGGCGCGCAGCAGCTTGCCCTGGGCGCTGGCGGTGAGGGTGCCGATCTCGTCCAGGAAGAGGGTGCCGCCATTGGCCCGCTCGAAACGGCCGAGGCGGCTCTGCAGGGCGCCAGTGAAGGCGCCACGCTCGACACCGAAGAGTTCGGACTCGATCAGCTGCTCCGGGATGGCGGCGCAGTTGACGGCAACAAAGGGCTTGTCAGCCCGACTACCGAGCCGGTGCAGGGTGCGCGAGAACACCTCCTTGCCGACACCGCTCTCGCCCAGGAAGAGCACCGTGGCCCGGGTGGGCGCGACCTTGCGCACCAGGTGCATCACCGCCTTGAAGCTGGACGAGATGCCCACCGGCATGTCCGGCTGTGGGTTCTCGCCGCGGGGCAGGATCAGCTCGCAGCTGGGGCGGGGAGCCAGGGGCTGTCCGCCGGGGCGCAGGGCGTCGGCCAGCAGGAAGCGCAGATCCTGGGCGGCATCGGGGCCCCATTCCTCAACGGGTTTGCCGACGATGCGGCAGATCTGGTGGCCCATGGACTGGCACTCCACCTCCCGATAGAGGATCTGGCGCCCCATGAACTCGGTGGAGTAGCCCGAGGCGTAGCCGATCTGCATCCAGCAGGCCGGCTCCGTACCGATGGAAAAGTGGCGGATGTGCTCCTCATCCTCCACCGGGCTGGTCCACAGGAACTCGCCGTAATGGGTGCCCTTGTCCACATCGCATTCCATGCGCACCGCCTGGGACATGCCGATGCCCTCGAGACAGTGCATCTGGGGCCCCACCGCAAACATGTCCTGGATGGAGTATCGGGAGCGGATCTTGCGCGCCAGCCGGGCGTCGCTGATCCCGGCGTGGTAGCCCATCCGTGTCATGAAGCCGCGGGCCACATCCATGCCCAGGTTTTCGATCATCTCCTTGCGCAGCATGCCCAGGGCCGACGCATGGACCAGCAGCATGCGCTGGTCGTCCAGCCAGATCCGCCCGTCGGTGGTGGAGAAGTGCAGGCGCCCCATCAGGTCGGCCAGCTCGGGGAAGGGGACCCTGTCGCCCCCATCGTCCTTGTCGTCCTCCAGGGGGGCAGGGGAGAGGAGGGGACGGCGCTCGGCCGTGGCCCGGGGCGCGCGGGCGCCGGCCTTCATGACCGGGCCTCGCCGGCGTGGTGTGTGCACCTTCTCGTCATGTCTCTTCCCATCCGTCTGGCCTTGTCTTTCCCGATGCCGTCGCCGCGTGCGTACAGGCAGTGGACGCAATGGTGCACTCGGCCGGGTGAATTGAATACATCAATTGAAGCATTTGATTTACTGATCCGCGAATGTGGCGTTTTGCTGCATTGCGGCGAGATTCTATATAAATCTCGAGAAAAATATTGATTCCCGCATGAACACTGGCCTGGCGCGTGGTCGGCATTTTTCTGCTCAGGGACGTGGCACGCTTTCTGCTGAATGGTCTGCAAGCAGGCGGGAAATACACCGGATGCACCAGGGATTCCAGGGTGCTTCGCTTCTCCGCCGAAGGACACGGACCGAGCCCTTATTGGGGCCGGCCAACAGAACGGAGACTCCGGCCATGCGCCAGCAAATTAATCACCTCCCCGGTCCGCCCTAGCGCGGACCTTTGGCCGAGGGCCCGGTCTTGCCTGAAAAAAGTGTAAGCCACCGCCCCCGGGCAAAACCCTTGAAACCTGACTTGAAAGAGGAGACGAGCGTGACCCAGATCCGCCAAGACCAGTGCAGCACTCTCGACAAGCTCGATGCGATGCTTGAAGAGGACCCCGTCAATCACACCTACCGCCTGGACCGGGCCGCGTTTACCGACGAGGAACTGTTCGAGCTGGAGATGAAGCACATCTTCGAGGGCAACTGGATCTACCTGGCCCACGAGAGCCAGATTCCGAAGGAGAACGACTACTTCACCGTGCACATGGGCCGCCAGCCGGTGATGATCACCCGGGACAAGACCGGTGCACTCCACGCCCATCTGAATACCTGCACCCACCGGGGCGCCCAGTTGGCCCGTCACAAGAAGGGCAACAAATCCAGTTTTACCTGCCCCTTCCACGGCTGGACCTTCAGCAACGCCGGCAAGCTCCTCAAGGTCAAGGATCAGACCCCCGACGCCGGCTACCCCGAAGGCTTCAACTGCAAGGGCAGCCACGATCTGGTCAAGGTGGCCCGCTTTGAGAGCTACAAGGGCTTCCTGTTCGGAAGCCTGAATCCCGATGTGTTGCCCCTGGAGGCGCACCTGGGCGAAGCCGCCAAGATCATCGACATGATCGTCGATCAGGCCCCGGACGGCATCGAGGTGCTGCGCGGTTCCGGCTCCTACGTGTTCGACGCCAACTGGAAGCTGCAGGCCGAAAACGGTGCCGATGGCTACCACGTGACTGCGGTGCACTGGAACTACGCCGCCACCCAGGGGCGTCGCACCGCCGACGGCAAGGTGGACACCATCAAGGCCATGAGCGCTGGCGGCTGGGCGCGCAAGGGCGGCGGCTTCTATTCCTTCAAGCACGGCCACATGCTGTTGTGGACCAACTGGGCCAACCCGGAAGACCGCCCCCTGTGGGCCAAGCGCGACGAGTGGGTGGAGAAGTTCGGCGAGGCCAGGGCCGACTGGATGCTGGGCAAGTCCCGCAACCTGTGTCTCTACCCCAACGTGTATCTGATGGACCAGTTCAGCTCCCAGATCCGCGTGCTGCGCCCCATCTCGGTGGACAAGACCGAGGCCACCATCTACTGCATCGCCCCCAAGGGCGAAGCCCCTGAAGCCCGTGCCCGCCGCCTGCGCCAGTACGAGGACTTCTTCAACGCCACCGGCATGGCCACCCCCGACGACCTGGAAGAGTTCCGCTCCTGCCAGCAGGGCTTCAATGCCCGCGCCGTCAAGTGGAACGACATGACCCGCGGCGCCACCCACTGGGTCCAGGGCGCCGATGAGAACGCGAAGGTGATCGGCCTCGCGCCGGAGCTGAGCGGCCTCAAGACCGAAGACGAAGGCCTGTATGTGGTCCAGCACCAGTACTGGCTCGAAGCCATGAAAAAGGCCGCCGAGGCCGAACAGAAGGGAGCCCTGTGATGTTGTCCTACGAAGCCATTCAAACCTTCCTGTACCAGGAGGCCCGTGCCCTTGATGAACGCCGCTGGAACGACTGGCTGGCCTTTTACGCCGAGGATGTGGAGTTCTGGATGCCATCGTGGGATGACGACGATACCCTGACCACCGACCCGAACAACGAAGTCTCGCTGATCTACTACGCCTGCAAGCAGGGCCTGGAGGACCGCGTCTTCCGCATCGAGACCGAGCGCTCCAGCGCCACCATCCCCGACACCCGCACCGGCCACGCCATCAGCAATGTGGAAGTGCTGTCCCGGGAGGAGGGCGAGATCCGGGTGCGCTTCAACTGGACCACCCACAGCTTCCGCTACGACCTGGTGGATACCTACTTCGGCACCTCCGAATACACCCTCGACGTGCGCGGCTCCCAGCCGCTGATCACGCGCAAGTACGTGGTCCTGAAGAACGACCATATCCATCACGTGCTGGACATCTACCACATTTGATGAGCCTGGCCCGCCCGCCGGGGCGGGCCAGGCAGACCGCAAAAACAACAGAGGGGACAAGACCATGACCTACAACATCGCGCTGCAGTTTGAAGACGGGGTGACCCGCATGATTCCCTGCGAAGCCGACGAACTCGTGTCCGAAGCGGCCTTCCGGGCCAAGATCAACATCCCGCTGGACTGCCGCGACGGCGCCTGCGGCACCTGCAAGTGCCACTGCGAGAGCGGCACCTACACCCAGGGCGCCTACATCGACGACGCCCTGACCGAGGAAGAGGCCAGCCAGGGCTACCTCCTCACCTGCCAGACCCGCCCGCAGTCCGACTGCGTGATCCGCGTGCCGGCCTCGTCCGCCGCCTGCAAGACCGCCGTGGCCAGCCACACCGGCGTGCTCGGTGACATCGACCGCGCCTCGGCGACCACCGTGTCCTTCAGCCTGACCGCCGACAGGCCGGTGTCCTTCCTGCCCGGCCAGTATGTGAACCTGACGGTGCCGGGCACGGCCGAGACCCGCGCCTACTCCTTCAGCTCCGCGCCCAACCAGGCCGGGCTGTCCTTCCTGATCCGCGATGTGCCGGGCGGCCTGATGAGCGGCTTCATGCGCAACACCGCCCAGGCCGGCGACAGCATGCAATTCACCGGCCCCTACGGCAGCTTCTACCTGCGTCCCGTCGAAGGCCCGGTGCTGATGCTGGCCGGAGGTACCGGCCTGGCGCCCTTCCTGTCCATGCTGCGCTGGCTGCAGACCCATCCGGTGAATCAGCCTATCCGCCTGGCCTATGGCGTCAACGGCAACGCCGACCTGGTCGAGCTGGCCACCCTGGAGGCCCTCAAGGCCGCGCTGCCCGATTTCGACTACTTCACCTGCGTGGTGGACCCGGCCAGCGGCCATCCGCGCCTGGGTTATGTCACCGACCACCTCTCCGCCACCGACCTGCACGACGGCAAGGCCGACGTCTATGTGTGCGGCCCGCCGCCCATGGTGGAGGGCGTGCGCCGGTGGATGGCCGGCGTGGGCGTCGCGCCGGCCCATTTCTATTTCGAGAAGTTCTCCGCAGCCAGCGAAGGAGTCGCAGCATGAGCCGTTCCGATCGTTTCAAGGGCAAGGCCGTCATCGTCACCGGCGCTGCCCAGGGTATCGGCCAGGGCGTGGCCGTGCAGGTGGCCGCCGAGGGGGGCCGGGTGCTGGCGGTGGACCGCTCGCCGCTGGTGGAGGAGGTGGTTGCCGGCATCGTGGCGGCAGCTGGCACCGCCCACGCCATCCAGGCCGACCTGGAGACCTTTGCCGGCGCCCAGGCCGTGGCCGCCGAGGCTCTGGCCCGCTTTGGCCGCATCGATGTGCTGATCAACAACGTGGGCGGCACCATCTGGGCCAAGCCCTTCGAGCACTACGAGGAAGCCCAGATCGAAGCGGAGATCCGCCGCTCCCTGTTCCCCACCCTGTGGTGCTGCCGCGCCGTCTTGCCAGCTATGTTGGAGCAGCAGCAGGGCGTGATCGTGAATGTCTCCTCCATCGCCACCCGGGGCGTGCATCGGGTGCCCTATTCGGCGGCCAAGGGCGGCATCAACGCGCTCACCGCGTCCATCGCCATGGAGCACAGCCGCAACGGCATCCGCATCAACGCCACCGCCCCCGGCGGCACCGAGGCTCCGCCCCGGCGCATCCCCCGCAACGCCGCGGCGCCGACCGAGCAGGAGCAGGCCTGGTACCAGGGCGTCATCGACCAGACCCTCGACTCGAGCCTGATGCACCGCTACGGGACCATCGCCGAGCAGGTCGCCCCGATCCTCTTCTTCGCCTCCGACGAGTCCTCCTACATCACCGGCAGCGTGTTGCCGGTGGGTGGCGGCGACCTCGGCTGAACACCCCGGCAGCCCCCATAAATACAACGGAGACATTCATGAAAACCATCGACATCCATGACATGGCGGACCACGCCGGTTACAACCGCTTCCACTTCGGTGTGCTCTTCTGGTGCGCGCTGATCATCATCTTCGACGGCTACGATCTGGCCGTGGCCGGCATTGCCCTGCCTTCCATCATGAAGGAGATGGGCGTCTCGGCCACCAACGCCGGCTTTATGGTCAGCTCGGCCCTGTTCGGCATGATGTTCGGGGCGATCTTCCTTGGTACCCTGGCCGACCGCATCGGACGCAAATGGACCATCGTGGTGTGCATCACCTTGTTCAGCGTGTTCACCGCCGCGGCGGGCATGACCTCCGATCCGGTGGCCTTTAGCGTGACCCGCTTCCTGGCCGGCCTGGGCATCGGTGGCGTGATGCCGGCGGTGGTGGCCCACATGACCGAGTATTCGCCGCGACGGATGCGCTCCACCCTGACCACGCTGATGTTCAGCGGCTACTCGGTGGGTGGCATGCTGGCGGCGGTGCTGGGCAAGGGGCTGATCGAGGCCCATGGCTGGCAGTCGGTGTTCCTGGCGGCCGCCACGCCGGTGGTGCTGATCCCGGTGATCCTCAAGGCCTTGCCGGAGTCCATGCCCTACCTGCTCAAGCGTGGCCGTATCGACGAGCTGAAGGCCATCCTCCAGCGCATCGATCCGTCCTACCAGCCCTCCGCCGACGATCACTTCGAGCTGCACGCCCACCACAAGGCCCACGGCGCGCCCATCGGCAAGCTGTTCCAGGAAGGGCGGGGCTTCTCCACAGCGATGTTCTGGGTGGCCTTCTTCATGTGCCTGTTCATGGTGTACGCCCTCAGCTCCTGGCTCACCAAGCTGATGGCCGCCGCCGGCTACAGCCTGGGTTCGGCCCTGACCTTCGTGCTGGTGCTCAACTTCGGGGCCATGATCGGTGCCATCGGTGGCGGCTGGCTGGCGGACCGCTTCCACATCAAGCATGTGCTGATCGGCTTCTACGCCACCGCCGCGGTGTCCATCACCCTGCTGGGCTTCAAGGTGCCCACCGAGCTGCTGTTCCTGCTGGTGGGCCTGGCGGGTGCCACCACCATCGGCACCCAGATCCTGACCTACGCCTACGTGGGCCAGTTCTACCCGATGGCGGTGCGCTCCACCGGCATCGGCTGGGCTTCGGGAGTGGGGCGCAGCGGCGCCATCCTGGCCCCGATCGTCATCGGCACCCTGGTGGGCATGGCGCTCCCCCTGGAGCAGAACTTCATGGCCATCGCCGTTCCGGCGGTCATCGCCACCGTGGCCGTGTCCCTCATCGACCACAAACGCTCCGCCTCGGCCATCGCCGTGATGAAGCAGGGCCAGGCCAAGGTCGCCGCCCAGAGCTGACCCCGGCCCACCCGCACCCCCCAAACAAGGAGAGATTCAAATGGCACTTACAGGAGTCCTGCGCCCCGGCCATGTGTCGCTGCGCGTCCTCGAACTGGAACCGGCCCTCAAGCACTACAAGGATGTGATGGGCCTCATCGAAACCGGCCGGGACGCGCAGGGCCGCGTCTTCCTCAAGGCCTGGGACGAGCACGACCACCACAGCATCGTGCTCCGCGAAGCCGACTCCGCCGGCCTGGATTACATGGCCTGGAAGGTGGATTCGGACGCCACCCTCCGGCGCCTCGCCGCCGATCTGGAAGCCTGCGGCCTGTGCGCCGACCTGGCCTGGATCCCGGCTGGCGAGCACCCGGGCACTGGCGAGCGCTTCCGCTTCACCGTGCCCACCGGCCACGTCATGGAGCTGTACGCCGACAAGGCGCGGCTGGGCAACAACTGCGGCACCGATGGCCCCGACATCAACCCCAATCCCTGGCCCGACGGCCTGGTGGGCATCTCCCCGTCACGCTTCGACCACTGCCTGCTGTATGGCGATGACCTGGACGGCACCGTGAAGGTGTTCACGGAGGTGCTGGGTTTCTACATCACCGAGAAGGTGGTGCTGAAGGACAAGCCGGAGTTCATGATCGGCACCTTCCTGACCTGCTCCAACAAGGCCCACGACGTGGCCTTCATCCGCCAGCCGGTGAAGGGCAAGCTGCATCACGTGTCCTTCGAGCTGGGCAGCTGGGAGAAGGTGCTCCATGCCGGGGATGTCCTGTCCCGCAACCGTACTTCCATCGACCTCGGGCCGACCCGTCACGGCATCACCCGTGGCGAGACCATCTACTTCTTCGACCCCTCCGGCAACCGCAACGAGGTGTTTTCCGGCGGCTACATCGCCTACCCGGACAAGCCGGTGATCACCTGGTACGACGAGACCCTCGGGCCGGCGATCTTCTATCACGACCGCAAGCTCAACGACGCCTTCCTGAGCGTGTTCACGTGATGGAAAATCGGGCGAACAAAAATATCGAGATTTTTATAAAATATCGCTAAAATAGAAAGCATCCCGGCCGGCCGCTGATGAGGGCGTGCCGGGGCAGGCACATCGGCAAGCCCATCGCGACCCCCTACACAGCGAGTACGACATGAAAGACTTCAAGAACTTCATCAATGGCGAATACGTCACCAACGCCAGCGGCAAGACTTACGAGAACCGCAACCCGGTGGACAACTCCCTGATCGGTCTGGTCCACGAGGCCGGCAAGCCGGAAGTGGATGCCGCCGTGGCCGCCGCCAAGGCGGCCCTGCACGGCCCCTGGGGCAAGCTCTCGGTGGTTGAGCGCTGTGCCATGCTCGACGCCATCGTCGCCGAGATCAACAACCGCTTCGACGACTTCCTGCAGGCCGAGATCGCCGACACCGGCAAGCCGGCCCACCTGGCCTCGCACATTGACATTCCGCGGGGCGCGGCCAACTTCAAGATCTTCACCGACACCATCAAGAACGTCTCCACCGAGTCCTTCGAGATGCGCACCCCCGACGGCAAGACCGCCCGCAGCTATGGCGTGCGTACGCCCCGTGGCGTGATCGCCGTGATCAGCCCGTGGAACCTGCCGCTGCTGCTGATGACCTGGAAGGTCGGCCCGGCCCTGGCCTGCGGCAACACCGTGGTGGTCAAACCCTCCGAAGTCACCCCGGCCACCGCCACCCTGCTGGGCGAGGTGATGAACAAGGTCGGCGTGCCCCCCGGCGTGTACAACGTGATCAACGGCTTCGGTGTCGATTCCGCCGGTGCCCTGCTGACCGCCCACCCGGACGTCAGCGGCATCACCTTCACCGGCGAGACCAAGACCGGTACGGCCATCATGAAGGCCGGCGCCGATGGCATCCGCCCGGTGTCCCTGGAGCTGGGCGGCAAGAACGCCGCGGTGGTGTTTGCCGACTGTGACTTCGAAAATGCGGTGAACACCGTGACCCGCTCGGTCTTCGAGAACTGCGGCCAGGTCTGCCTGGGCACCGAACGCGTTTATGTGGAACGCCCGATCTTCGACAAGTTCGTGGCCGCCCTCAAGGAGAAGGCCCAAGGCATGAAGCCCGGCCGCCCCTTCGACGCGGACACCAAGATCGGCCCCCTGGTCAGCAAGGTGCACCAGAAGAAGGTGCTGTCCTACTACCAGAAGGCCCGGGAGGAGGGCGCCACCATCGTCACCGGTGGCGGCGTGCCCGACATGCCCGACGATCTGAAGGACGGTTGCTGGGTCGAGCCCACCATCTGGACCGGCCTGCCCGAGACCGCCTCGGTGGTGCGCGAGGAGATCTTCGGGCCGTGCTGCCACATCCAGCCCTTCGACACCGAAGAAGACGCCGTGCGCATGGCCAATGACACCAAGTACGGCCTCGCCACCTCCATCTACACCCAGGACATCAGCCGCGCCAGCCGTCTGGCGACCCAGATCGAGGTGGGCCTGTGCTGGGTCAACAGCTGGTTCCTGCGCGACCTGCGCACCCCCTTCGGCGGCTCCAAGCAGTCGGGCATCGGCCGCGAAGGCGGTCTGCATTCCCTGGAGTTCTACACCGAGCTGCGCAACGTGATGATCAAGTACTGATCAGGCCACCCTTCCTCCCGGTGCCCCCTCCCAGGGGCGCCCGCCGGCCCCGACCCCTCCCCCGGGGCCGGCACCCCATCAAGAACACAGCAGAGAGATACAACCCATGGACAAGACCCGGATCGAACATTACGGCGACGAGCTTTACAACGCCCTGATCACCCGCACGCCGGTGGCCCCCCTGACCGACCGGGAGCCCGGCATCACCCTCGACGACGCCTACCGCATCCAGCTGCGCATGATCCAGCGCCGCCTGGATGCCGGCGAGACCATCATCGGCAAGAAGATCGGCGTGACCAGCAAGGTGGTCATGGACATGCTCAAGGTCAATCAGCCTGACTTCGGCCAGATGACCTCCGGCATGGTCTTCAACGAAGGCGAGGCGATCCACGTGGACAGCATGATCGCCCCCCGGGCCGAGGCCGAAGTGGCCTTCATCCTCAAGCACGACCTGGAAGGCCCGGGCGTCACCGCGGCCGATGTGCTGCGGGCCACCGAATGCGTGCTGCCCTGTTTCGAGATTGTCGATTCCCGCATCAAGGACTGGAAGATCAAGATCCAGGACACCGTTGCTGACAACGCCTCCTGCGGCGTGCTGACCCTGGGCGGCGTGCGTCGCAGCCCCCGCGACCTGGATCTGGCCCTGGCCGGGATGGTCCTGGAGAAGAACGGCGAGCTCATCAGCACCTCCACCGGTGCCGCCGTGCAGGGCTCCCCGGTGAACGCCGTGGCCTGGCTGGCCAACACCCTGGGCCGACTGGGCATCGGCCTCAAGGCGGGGGAGGTGATCCTCTCGGGCTCCCAGTCGCCCCTCGTGCCGGTCAAGGCCGGCGACTCCCTCGTCTGCGCAGTGGGCGGCCTCGGCAGCACCTCGGTCCGCTTCATCTGACCCCAACCGGAAGACACAGCATGAACCTCGACAACGCCACCATCCTCAAGCTCGCCGATCACCTCGAAACCGCCGAGCTGAAGGCCTACGACGTCACCAAGATCACCGACGACCACCCCGACATGGACTGGGATGACGCCTACGCCATCCAGGACGAGATTCGCCGCCGCAAGGAGGCCCGCGGCAACAAGACGGTCGGCCTCAAGGCCGGCCTCACGTCCTTTGCCAAGATGAAGCAGATGGGCGTCGAAGTGCCCGTCTTCGGCTTCGTCAGCGACTACATGAGCAGCCCGGACGGCGCCGACATCAAGACTTCCGAGCTGATCCATCCCAAGGTCGAGGCGGAGATCTGCGTGGTCACCAAGGCGCCCCTGTCCGGCCCCGGCTGCCATCTGGGTGCGGTGATGGCAGCCATCGACTTTGTCGTGCCGGCCGTGGAGATCATCGATTCCCGCTATCGCGACTTCAAGTTTGACCTGAAGAGCGTGATTGCCGACAACACCTCGGCCTCGCGTTTCGTCATCGGTGGCCGCCCGCGCAACCTGGACGCGCTGGACCTGCGCACCCTTGGCGTGGTCATGGAGAAGAACGGCGAGATCGTCGCCATGGCCGCCGGCGCCGCCGTGCTCGGCCACCCCCTGGCTGCGGTGGTGATGCTCGCCAACCACCTGGGCGCCCGTGGTCAGGAGATCCCCGCCGGCACCTTCATCATGACCGGCGGCGTCACCGAGGCCATCGCCGTCAAGGCCGGCGACAACGTGGCCGTGCGCTTCCAGGACCTGGGCACGGTCTCCATGCGCTTCGCCTGACGTTCAGCCTGACCCGCACCCACCATCCACCCAGAGAAGGCCGCCCCGGAGCGGCCCGGAGACCGAGAGAGGACATCCCATGGCCGCCAAGGAAGAAAAGACCAACCCCTTCACCCAGGAAACCGGGGTGATCCACCTGGGGGGCATCGACGCGATCGTGCGCCTGACCCTGGACCAGGTGCGCACCGACGCGCGCCGGGGGCTCAAGACCGGCATGTTCGTGTCGGGCTACCGGGGCTCGCCAGTGGGCATGCTCGACGCAGCGCTGATCCGGCAGCAGAAGCTGCTGCTGGAGAAGCACATCCATTTCGTGGATGGTATCAACGAAGACCTGGCTGCCACCGCCGTGTGGGGCACCCAGATGCTGCACACGGTGGGAGGCCAGAAGTTCGATGGCGTCACCGGCCTGTGGTACGGCAAGGCGCCCGGGGTGGACCGCTCCGGCGACGCCCTCAAGCACGCCAACTACACGGGCATCGGCAAGAACGGCGGTGTGCTGGCCATCGCCGGCGATGACCCGAGCTGCAAGAGCTCGTCCCTGTGCAGCCAGTCCGAGCCCATGCTCTTCCACCTGGGCATTCCGTCCCTCTACCCGGGCAACGTCCAGGAGATCCTCGACCTGGGCCTGCACGGCTACCAGATGTCGCGCCTGGCCGGCGTGTGGATGGGCATGAAGATCGTCACCAACGTGGCCGACGGTTCGGGCAGCGCGCTGGTGTCCCCCGAGCGGCTCGATTTCATCACCCCCGACCTGGAGTTCGACGGCCAGCTGTTCTCCCCGCGCATGAATCTGGGCATGAACGTGCGCGCCGACGCCCTGGAGATGGAGCAGTCCCTTTACACCCGGCGTCTTGAAGTGGCCAAGCGCTACGCCCGCGCCAACAAGCTCAACAACGTGGTCTTCGAGAACCGCGATGCCTGGCTGGGCATCATGACCGCCGGCAAGACCTACAACGACCTCAAGCAGGCCTTCCTCGAGATGGGCCTGGATGACGAGGCCCTGCGCCGCTACGGCATCCGCATCCTCAAGATGGGCATGCTCTTCCCCATGGAGCCCACCATCGTGCGCGAGTTTGCCGAGGGGCTCGAAGAGATCTTCGTCATCGAAGAGAAGCGCCCCTTCCTGGAGATGTTCGCCAAGCAGGTGCTCTACGGCCGCGCCAACGCGCCGCGCATCGTCGGCAAGTTCGACGAGGAGGAGAAGGAGCTGCTGCCCCATTACGGCGAGTTCGAGTCCGACATCATCTGCCGTGCGCTGACCAGGCGCCTGTCACGCAAGACCCGCGTCGAATCCGCCGAAGCCTGGATCCGCCGCCTTGACGAGATCGCCGCTCGCAGCAAGCTCCCCACCACCGTGCGCACCGCCTGGTACTGCTCCGGTTGCCCCCACAACAGCTCCACCGTGGCCCCCGAGGGCAGCATCGTCTCGGCCGGTATCGGCTGCCACACCATGGCCATGTGGATGGACCGCAACGTGGTGATGGGCACCCACATGGGGGCCGAAGGCGCCCAGTGGATCGGCATGGCCCCCTTCACCGACACCGAGCACATTTTCCAGAACATGGGCGACGGCACCTACGCCCACTCGGGCAGCCTGGCCATCCGCTACGCCGCGTCGACGAACGTCAATATCACCTTCAAGCTGCTGGTCAACGCCCACACCTCCATGACCGGTGGCCAGGCCATCCAGGGTGCCCACCCGGTGGCCAACATGGTCTCCGATCTGCTCGCCAACGGCGTGCGGCGCATCATCGTCACCACCGACGAGCCGGGCAACTATTCCGGCGTGCGCCTGGACGGCCACACCGAGGTCTGGCACCGGGACCGCCTGGAGGAAGCCCAGAAGGAACTCGCCGCCACCCCCGGAACCACCGTGCTGATCCACGACCAGGAGTGTGCCGCCGAGCTGCGCCGCGCCCGCAGCCGCGGCAAGGCCGAAGAGCCCGTGGAAGTCACCGTCATCAACGAACGGGTCTGCGAGGGCTGTGGCGATTGTGGTGAAAAATCCAACTGCATGAGCGTCGAGCCGGTGGACACCGAGTTCGGCCGCAAGACGCGCATCCACCAGTCGTCCTGCAACAAGGACTTCTCCTGCGTGAAGGGCTTCTGTCCGTCCTTCCTGACCATCACCCCCAATGCTGCGCCGGCCGGAGATGGACAGAAGCGCAGGAAGGGCCGCATCCCGGTGCTGGAGCGCGAGCTGCCCGCGCCACCCAAGAAGGTGGACGACAGCCTGGGCTTCGGCATCCACGTGATGGGCATCGGCGGCACCGGCTCGGTGACGGTGGTGGCCACCCTGGCCAATGCCGCGCGGCTGGAGGGCAAGCACGTCATCGGCCTCGACCAGACCGGCCTGGCCCAGAAGGGCGGCAACGTGATCTCCGACATCAAGATCTCCCACGCGCCCTTCCATGGCAGCAACAAGATCTCCGACGGGCGGGCCGACCTCTACCTGGGCTTTGACATCCTCAACGCCACCGACCCGAAGAACCTGGACAAGTGCCACCCCTCGCGCACCATCGCGGTGGTGTCCACCACCCGCACCCCCACCGGCAAGATGATCGCCGACCGGCATGTGATGTTCCCGGCCACCCAGGGCCTCACCGCCGGCATCGACCGGGTCAGCCGCAAGGACGATAACGTCTTCCTGGACGGTCAGGCCCTGGCCGAGGGGCTCTTCGGCGACGCCATGGCCACCAACAACTTCATGGTCGGCGTGGCCTTCCAGGCCGGCACCATCCCCCTCAAGGCCGAGTCCATCGAAACCGCCATCCGCAACTCCGGGGTCGGCGTCGAGCAGAGCCTCGCGGCCTTCCGCTGGGGGCGCATGGCCGTGGTCGATCTGGCCTTCGTCGAGGCCGAGGTGGCGCGCAGCAAGGGGGCGGCGGTCATCAGCCTGAAGCCGGCGCCGCAGCTCAGTGCAGGGGCCCGGGCCATCGTGGAGTCCATCGGTGCCCAGGGTGAAGTGAGGCGTCTGGCCGAAGTGCGCGTGCCCGAGCTGATCGCCTTCCAGGATGAGGCCTATGCCCGGCGCTACGCCGGGGTGCTCAAGCGCGTGGTGGCTGCCGAGCAGGGCGTGCTGCCTGGCGCCATGGCCCTGTCGGAAGCCGCCGCCCGCTACCTGTACAAGCTGATGGCCTACAAGGACGAGTACGAAGTGGCCCGTCTGCACACCGACCCGGCCTTCCTGGCCGAGCTGGACGCCCAGTTCCCCCAAGGCTACAGCGTCAAGTACAACCTGGCGCCGCCGCTGCTGGCCGACACCGACCCGCAGACCGGTCACCTGCTGAAGAAGCAGTACGGCCCGTGGATGTTCAAGGCCTTCCAGCGCCTGGCCGGCTGGAAGAAGCTGCGTGGCGGTGCCCTGGACTTCTTCGGCAAGACGGAAGAGCGGAGCACGGAGCGCAAGCTCATCGATGACTACATCCGGGAACTTGACGGCATCATCGGTCGGCTGAGTGTCGCCAATCACGCTGCGGCGGTGGCGCTCGCCAGCGTGCCGGACGAGATCCGCGGCTACGGGCATGTTAAGGAGAAGAACCTGGCGAAAGCCCGGCTGCTCCAGGCGGAGCGCCTCGCGGCCTTCAATGCTCCGGTGGTGCTGATGGAGCGGGCGTGATGCCGAGCGCGGGGTCGGGCCTGGCCCGGCTCCGTGCGTCATGCATCCTCCGTGGGGTCGAGTTCATCCTATTTTCCTCGGTTGTCCTCCCCGAACCAGACGTAAACCCAATGCTGACGCGGGTTTTCCCTCCACTGGCCGTATCACCCGATGGGTGAAGCTGAAGGGGTTTATGGAACGCGCTGAGGGCGGCAGGAGGGACTGTGGGGGCGACTTCAGTCGCCCGCGGATGTCGATCAAGGGTGTGTCGGTGATTAACGCGGATGGGCGACTGAAGTCGCCCCTACAAGTCGCCCCTACAGGAGAAACCGTATCGACCGTCAGATGACGCGTCAAACGGAGGAAATCAGGTTCATTCGACCTCAGGCTTTGGCCAAAGGCTTGCCGGTCATCCGCGTGAAGCGGTCGAATGAATTCGACCCCGCAGGTCGGTACGTCCTGCATCCCTCAGACTTTCCCCAAGGACACCCATGATTCCACGCAAGGACTGGTCAGTCTCCGCAGTCACGGCGGGCTTTCTCGCCGTCCTCATCTCCTATTCCGGGCCGCTGATCATCTTCTTCCAGGCCGCCCAGTCGGCCGGGGTGGCCCCCGACATGATCTCGTCCTGGGTATGGGCGGTCTCCATCGGTGCGGCCCTGTCGGGCATCTTCCTCAGCGTCGCCCTCAAGGTGCCGGTGGTCACCGCCTGGTCGGCACCCGGCACGGCGCTGCTGGTGACCCTGTTTCCTGGCCTGTCCCTCAACGAGGCGGTGGGCGCCTACATCACCACCGCGGTGATCCTCTTCGTGATCGGGTTCTCCGGCTCTTTCGACCGCCTGCTGAAGCATGTCCCCAAGGGCATCGCCGCCGGCATGATGGCCGGCATCCTGTTCCAGTTCGGGGTGCAGGCCTTCAAGGCAGCCGGCGCCATGCCGGTGCTGGGCTTCGGCATGATTGCCACCTACGTGATCCTGAAACGCCTCACGCCCCGCTATTGCATGATCCTGGTGCTGCTCGTCGGGGTCGCCCTGGCCAGCCTGCTGGGCAAGGCCGATCTCGGGCATGTGCAACTGGGGCTGGCCACGCCGGTGTTCATCCGCCCCGAGTGGAGCTGGAGCGCGACGCTGAGTCTTGCGTTGCCCCTGGTGCTGGTCAGCATCACCGGGCAATTCCTGCCGGGCATGGCGATCCTGCGCAGCTCCGGCTATTCAACCCCGGCCCGGCCCATCATCGCCGTGACGGCCATCACCTCGGTGGCGGTGGCCTTCTTTGGCGGCATCACCATCGTCATCGCCGCCATCACCGCGGCCCTGTGCACCGGCCGCGACGCCCATGAAGACCCCGCCCGGCGCTACGTGGCCGGGGTGTCCAACGGCCTGTTCTACCTGATCGGCGGCGCCTGCGGTGCCACCATCGTGTCCCTGTTCGCCGTGCTTCCGCCAGCCTTTGTGGCGGTGCTGGCCGGCCTGGCCCTGATCGGTGCCATCACCGCCAACATCATGGGCGCCATCAACGACGCCGACCACCGGGAGGCGTCCATCATCACCTTCCTGGCCACCGCTTCCGGTATGAGTTTCCTGGGGCTGGGGTCGGCCTTCTGGGGCGCGATCATCGGCCTGGTGGCCTACCTGGTGTTGCATCGGGAGTGGCGGGTGAAGTCACCCGGGGAAAGCCCCTGAAGCGGCGCTAAAGTGTGCGGGCTTCCAGTGGGGGCGACTTCAGTCGCCCGCGGACTTTGATCAAGGGCTTGCCGGTGATCGGCGCGCGGATGGGCGACTGAAGTCGCCCCTACAAGTCGCCCCTACGGGAGAGACCGTATCGACCTTCAGACGACCATGCCCCTGCCTCACTCCTTCTTCTTCAACCTGTAATTCAGCTGCGGGCGGGTGATGCCGAGGCGGCGGGCGGCGCCGGAGAGGTTGCCGTTGGCTTCCTTGACGGCGTGCTGGATGAGGGCCTGTTCCAGCTCGTCGAGGCTGACGCCGGTGTGCATCACCTGGCGGCACAGTACGTCCATGTCACTGGTGCCCGGGGCGGCGGCGAGGTTGCCGGTGGCGTCGATGCCGTGGCTGACCGCTTCGAATTCCTGGGGCTCGGCAAACAGGTGTTCGACCTCGATGGGTTCGTTCTGGGGGGCGAGGATCATGCCCCGCTCGATGAGGTTTTCCAGCTCGCGGATGTTGCCGGGCCAGGTGTGGCCCTTGAGGGCGCGCAGGGCCTTGTCGGTGAGGCCGGGGACGCGCTTGCCATGTAGGGCGCCGAAGCGCTGCAGCATGGATTCCACCAGCAGCGGGATGTCGGAGAGGCGTTCGCGCAGGGGCGGGATGACCACCGGGTAGACGTTGAGGCGGTAGAAAAGGTCGCTGCGGAAGCGCCCGGCCTTCACGGCGGCCTGCAGGTCCACGTTGGTGGCGGCCACCAGGCGTACGTTGATCTTGCGGGTGCGGTCGTCGCCGAGGCGTTCGATCTCGCCCTCCTGCAGTACCCGCAGCAGCTTGGCCTGGGCGGCCAGGGGCAGTTCGCCGATCTCGTCGAGGAACAGGGTGCCACCGTCGGCGCGCTCGAACTTGCCCATGCGTGACACCTGGGCGCCGGTGAAGGCACCTTTCTCGACGCCGAAGAGCTCGGACTCGATCAGGTCGTGGGGCAGGGCGGCGCAGTTGATGGCGACGAAAGGCCCGCTGGCCCGGCTGCTCATCTCGTGCAGGGCGCGGGCGAAGCGTTCCTTGCCGACGCCGGTCTCGCCCAGCAGCAGCACTGTCACCTGGGTGGCGGCGGCCTTCTCGATCAGGGTGTAGGCATGGCGGAAGCCGGAGGAGGCGCCGATGAGGTTCTGGCGCGGCAGGCTGCGTTCGAGAGAGGCGCGCAGGGCGTCCACCTGGCTGCGCAGCTCGAGCATGCGCCCGACGATGGAGTCGGCCTCATAGAAGGGGGTGTGTTCGGCGGCGTCGGGCCATTCTTCCACCGGCTTGCCGACGATGCGGCAGTGGTTGTTGCCGGTGGCGGAACATTCGACCTCCTTGAACAGGATGAAGCGGCCCATGAAGGCCGAGGTGTAGCCCGAGGCGTAGCCGATCTCCATCCAGCACACCGGATGCTCGGCGTGGCCGAACTCGCGCACGTGCACCTCGGCCTCGCACGAGTTCTCCCAGATGAACTCACCGAAGAAGTGCCCGCCCTCCAGGTCGAAATCCAGCTTCACCGGTGAGACATGCACCATGCCTTCGAGCATATGCAGCTGGGGGCCGACCACGAAGGCATCCTGCAGGCTCTGGCCGACGCGGATCTTCTTGGCCAGCTCGGCATCCCGCGCACCAGAGGCGTAGCCCATGCGGGTCAGGATGCGGCGGGCCTGGTCGATGCCCACCGAGTTGATCAGTTCCTTGCGCAATTCGGCAAGGGCGGCCGCGTGCATCAGGATCATGCGGCTCTCGTCGAGCCAGATGAGTCCCTTTTCGGCACAGAAGTGCACGAGACAGCGCAGGTCGTTGTTCTGCGGGTAGCGGATGTCGCTCACGTCTGCTCCTCCGGATGTCCTTCGCCGCTCGATAGGAATTATGGTGTCCGGCCCGCAGGCCGCGGCAGCGGAAGGCATCGCCTTATACCACGCAGGGAGAAAGCGTTCGCGGCAGGCCTGCACGGCGGGCTGTCACGCACTTATCAACTTGCGTTATCGGTTCATTAGCGATAATAATACAAAATTTCGAGAAAAATGGCGAGCCAGGTGTTTTGACCAAGGTCACCGCAGCGTGACCGTGCCCGGGCCGCCCACCAGGAGGAGACGATGGCCGAGAAGTACCGTATTCATATTGAGAACAGCGGGGAGGATTACCCCTGCGCGTCTGACCTGAGCCTGCTGCGCGGCATGGAAGTGCTGGGCCGGCGCGGCATTCCCGTGGGCTGCCGGGGCGGTGGCTGCGGTGTGTGCAAGGTGCACATCGACGCCGGCAGCTACGAGGCCCGCAAGATGAGCCGGGCCTGCATCAGCGAGGAAGAAGAAGCCAGTGGCGTGGTGCTGGCCTGCCGGGTCTATCCCCGGGGCGAGATGTCGGTGACCGTGGTGGGCAAGATGTGCAAGGCCCTTGGTCAGGCAGGCGCCGGGGCGGAAGCCTCAACAGGCGGCGCTACAGCTTGAGCGTTGCCAATCCAGCCGCTCCCACAGGGACAACCTGTAGGGGCGACTTCAGTCGCCCATCGCGCGTCGATCACAGGCAGGCCCTTGATTTGAAGCCC
>NZ_JBIJDC010000115.1:0-15188 GCF_044344315.1 Zoogloea sp.
ACTACTGTTGTTGATCTTCAGGCACAGGCGCTCATAGACGCCCGGCTGGACAAATTTGCTCACATCACCGCCGAGCCGTGCGATCTCCCTGACCATGGTGGCCGAGATGAACATGTACTCGTCGGCCGGGGTCAGGAACACTGTCTCCACATCCGGGTAGAGCTTGCGGTTCATGCCCGCCATCTGGAACTCGTACTCGAAATCGGACACAGCCCGCAGGCCCCGGAGAATGACCCGCGCATTGTTCTGGTGGAGAAAATCCATCAGCAGGCAGGAAAAACCCTTCACTTCCACATTCGGGTAAGGTGCCAGCACCTCCCTTGCAATCTCGACCCGCTCCTCGAGACTGAAGATCGGCCCTTTTCCGGCACTCGCCGCAACACCGACCATCACCCCTTCAAAGAGGCGGGATGCCCGCCTGACCAAGTCTTCGTGCCCCTTGGTAAAAGGGTCAAAAGTACCCGGATAAACCGCGATGCCATCCCTCATCCTGCAGGCCTCCCCTGTCGGAGCAATCTCGCGTCTGTCAGCGTGCAGCGGCAAAGAGGTGGTAATACACCTGCCCGGCCGTCCCCTGCTTGATTCGCATCAATCGGTCGATGTTTTCGATCTTGTATTCCGCTTCCACATAGACCACTCCTCCCTCACAGAGAAGGTCCGGCAGAAACGGTGCCATCCGCTCGATCCAGCCAGCCCGGTAGGGCGGGTCAAGAAAGACCACGTCGAAGCGCTGATCGGCGGAACGGGCGAATTTTAGCGCATCGCCCCGCACAATCCGTACACGCGCTGCTTGTAGGGTCTTTGCATTGGCCTGAAGCGCCCCCCAGGCCACCGCATCCTGCTCGATCATCGTCACCTGAGCAGCGCCGCGGGAGGCAGCCTCGAAGCCCAGGGCGCCACTGCCAGCAAACAGATCGAGACAGGTTTTTCCATCGAGCTCCTGCCCCAGCCAGTTGAACAGGGTTTCCCGCACCCGGTCCGGCGTCGGGCGCAATCCCTTGACGGCGCCGACGTCAATCAGGCGGGAGCGCCATTCCCCACCGATGATGCGGATGCGGCTCAACGGGCAGCCCCGTTGCGGGTGGCCGGCTTGTCGCCATCTCCGCCCACCACCACGGTCACCAGTCGCTCGGGCGACACGTGGCGCCGGAAGGCATCACGGATCTGCTCGGCGGTCACCGCCGACACCTTGGCACGATAGGTGTCCAGATAATCCAGTGGCAGACCATAGCTCCCGATCACGGCCACCTGCTCCAGCATCTTGCGATTGGAGTCGAGACGCAGGGCGAAACCATTGACCAGGTTCTCCTTGGCGGCCTTCAGCTCGCCCTCGGTCGGCCCGTCCTTGAGGAAGGTCCCCAGGGTTTCCGACACCACCTTGAGGGCGTCATCGGCCTGGCTGCCCTTGGTCTGCAGGCCGATCTGGAAGGGGCCGGCGCTGCGCTGGGGCGAGAAATAGCTGTACACGCTGTAGGCATAGCCGCGCTTCTCGCGGACTTCGCGGGTCAGCCGGGAGACGAAGCCACCGCCGCCGAGGATGTAATTACCGACCACCAGGGGAAAGAAATCCGGATCGCCACGACGGATGCCCGGCTGGCCCACGGCTATGTGAGCTTGTGCCGACGGATGCGGCACGCGGATCGTCTGCCCCACGGCGAGCGTCGCATCGGTAGGCTGCACGGGCGCCTCGCCCACCGGCAAAGCGCCGGTGAGCCGGGTGGCGATGGCCTCGGCCTCACTGCGCGAGACATCGCCGACGACGCTGACCACAGCGCCCGCGGCGGTGTAATGACGCCGATGAAAGTCCACCAGATCCTCACGGTTGAGGGAGGCCATGGACTCCGCCGAAGGCAGACGCCCGTAGGGATGATCCGGGAAGACCGCCGCGGCAAACCGGCGCGACAGGATGGCGTCGGGTTGGGTGTCGGACTCCTTCAAGCCGGCGATGCTGCGCGACTTCTCCCGCTCCACGGCAGCGGCCGGGAAGGTCGGCCGCTGGATCAGGGTGGCCAGCAGGGCCACGGCCCCCTCCCGCTCGGCAGGGCTGCTGAGGGTCCGCAGGGACACGGACGCGCGATCCATGTCGGCACCGCCGCCGATCTGCGCACCCAGGTCGGCCACCCGGTTGGCTATGGCATCCTCGTCGAGCTCACCTGCACCAGCATCCAGCAGGCCTCGGGTGAGGCCGGCCAGACCCGCCTTGCCAGGGGCAACCTCCGTACCACCGGCACGAAAATCCACCTGCACATCCACGATGGGCAGGGCCCGGCTCTCGACGAAGTACACCCGGGTACCGTTGGCCGTCGTCCAGTTCTGGATAGTCAGCCCGGCCTGGGCCGAGAGGGTCGCAAGGGTCAGCACAAGGGCCACCCCCACACGTTTGCATTGGGAAATCATCAATCAACCTCGAATTCGGGAACGGTCAGTGGCGATGGGGAGCCGCGGCCTTGGCACGGGCCTGGGGATCCACCGGCAGGGGGTCGAGCTGGGCGACGGTCAGGGTCTCGTCGCGGAAATACTTGCGGGCGACGGCCTGCACCTCGGCAGCGGTCACGGCGCGGATGCGCTCCAGCATCAGCGCGTCGTCCTTCCACGAATGGCCGACCATCTCGTCCATGCCGATCTCCATGGCCTGGCCCATCAGCGAGTCGCGCTTATACACCTGGCCAGCCACGGCCTGGGCCTTGACCCGGCGCAGCTCGTCCTCGGACACGCCTTCGTTCTGGATGCGCACGATCTCGGCCTTCAGGGCCGCCTCCACGTCGGCGGGCGTCTGCCCGGCCGCCGGCGCACCGTCCAGGTAGAAAAGGGACTCACCCCGGGCGGTGCCGTCATAGCCGGCGCCGGCAGTCACGGCCACCCTGCTGCCGCGCACGATGTTCTTTGCCAGCCGGGCACCTTCGTAGCCGTCCAGCACGGCAGCCAGCACCTGCAGGGAGTAGAAATCGCTGTCAGCCTTCACGTCCCGCAGGCTGGGCACCCGCCAGGCCAGGGCCACGTAGGGCAGCTCCGCCGGCGCCTTCACGACGGTACGACGGGGGCCAGTCTGCTCAGGCTCCACCAGGGGCTTTCGCACCGGCAGGGGCCGGGCCTTGACCTTGCCATAGCTTGCCGCAGCCTCCTTGAAGACGGCCTTGTGATCCACATCGCCCACCACCACCAGGGTGGCGTTATTGGGCACGTACCAGCGTTGATACCAGTCGCGGGCGTCCTGGGCTGTCATGTTCTCCAGGTCGCTCATCCAGCCGATGATCGGCCGGCGATAGGGATGCGCCTGGAAGGCGGTGGCCATCAGCTGTTCGACGACCAGAGCACGCGGCTTGTCGTCGGTGCGCAGGCGACGCTCCTCCTTCACCACCTCGATCTCCTTCTTGAAGGACTCGTCGGTGACCTGCAGGTGCGCCATACGATCAGCCTCCAGGGCCATCATCCGGCCCAGGGCCTCCTTGGGCACCTGCTGAAAGTAGGCGGTGTAATCATGGCTGGTAAAGGCATTGTCCCGCCCACCGGCCGCCGCAACCTGCTTGTTGAACTCCCCGGGGCCAAACTTCTTCGTTCCCTTGAACATCATGTGCTCAAGGAGGTGGGCCACGCCCGAGGTGCCATCCACCTCGTCCATCGCCCCCACCCGATACCACACCATGTGCACCACGGACGGCGACCGGCGATCTTCCTTGACGATCAGCTTCATTCCGTTGGGAAGTGCCGTCTCGAAGGGGTTGGCCCACACCGGCCCGGCAAGGGCGGTGGCAAGGACGAGGACAGTACTGGCGACCCGCAATCTGCGATTCATCATAGGCTCTTGAAGCATCTGGTAAAATTCGGAAACGGTGGCCACTGGCCGGCATGTGGCGCGGCATCATAGCGGCATTCCGGCAGCTCGGCCAACCGGGCAAAGCGGGGGCAATTCTCCCCGCCCTTGTCCCAATCGACCCACTTTCAGACTCACCACTCCATGTTTGGTTTCCTCAAGAAAGCCCTGAAGCCGGGCGATGCGCCGGCTCAGGAGCCCAAAGCCCCAGAAGCAGCCCCGGCGCTCCCCGAGGCTGTTGCGGCTCCGGCTCCGGCTGCGGCGGCCCCCGACCCCTCCCCCGCGGCCCCTACGGCCGAACCCGACAAGAAGCGCTCGTGGATGGACCGCCTGCGCGCCGGCCTGTCCCGCACCCGGGAGCAGATCGGTGGCGGTCTCGGCGGCCTGACCAGCCTGTTCTCCCGCCGCAAGATCGACGAGGACTTCCTCGAAGAGCTGGAAACAACCCTGCTGATGGCCGACTGCGGCGTTGAAGCCACCCAGCATCTCCTCAAGGAACTCCGCCTGCGCTGGAAGCGCGACAAGCTCGAGACGGCCGACCAGTTGCAGGACGCTCTGTCCGAGGGCCTGCTGAACATCCTTACCCCGCTCGAAAGGCCCCTCGAGATCAGCGGCCACAAGCCCTACATCATCATGATTGCCGGCATCAACGGCTCGGGCAAGACCACCTCCATCGGCAAGCTGGCCAAGCATTTCCAGAGCCAGGGCAAGAGCGTGCTGCTGGCCGCAGGCGACACCTTCCGCGCCGCCGCCCGCGAGCAGCTGATGACCTGGGGCGAACGCAACGGCGTGTCGGTGATCGCGCAGGAGTCCGGCGACCCGGCCGCCGTGGTCTTCGATGCCATCAGCGCCGCCCGCGCCCGCAACATCGACATCGTTCTGGCCGACACCGCCGGCCGCCTGCCCACCCAGCTGCACCTGATGGAAGAGATCGCCAAGGTGCGCCGGGTCATCCAGAAGGCGGAGCCAAGCGGCCCCCACGAGGTGCTGCTGGTGCTTGATGCCAACATCGGCCAGAACGCCATCCAGCAGGTCAAGGCTTTCGATACGGCCATCGGCGTCACCGGGCTGGTGCTTACCAAGCTCGACGGCACCGCCAAGGGCGGTGTGGTGGCCGCCATTGCCCGCCAGTGCCCGAAGCCCCTCCGCTTCATCGGGGTGGGCGAGCAGATCGACGATCTGCAAGTGTTCCGTGCGAGGGAATTCGTGGAGGCGCTGTTCACCCCGATCGGCGGCAGCACCGACACCCCGGCCTAAGGCCCGCGCCCCGGCCCCTGGCCGGCCAGCCCTGGTGGCTGGCATGCCGCGTCGAACACGGCAGCCTGCAGTGGTATGCTGAAGTCCATTGTCCGGACCTCTTCGACGCAGCCTACCATTGCCGCGGCAGCGGCCCCTGGTTGCCCCTGGACACGCCCGCCCCCGCCCCTGGCTGCACCTCCAGGCCGGCGTACTCGACCCGGAAAACTGACCCCATGCTTGGCCCCCTCGAACAGCTATTGCGCCCCGGCCTTGCTGCCGCCCTGCCCCCGGGTCAGGATCTGCAGACCGGCCCGGCCCCGGCCCCCGGTGGAACGGCCAGCCGGGTGGCAGTACACGCCCTGCGTCTGGTCCAGGATGACCCGAACACCCCGGACGAGCGGCCAAGCCGCGATCCGGCCTTCCAGGGCTGGCAAGGCACCCTTGCCGCGAGCCCGGAACATCCGCTGGACTTCATCCTGCCCGACGACGCCCCCGGAGATCTGACCGAGGTGCACTGCCCGCCCGGCCGTGTGCTCGCAGCCGGTGACGCCTACCTCCTCGACGGGCGCACCCTACGCTTCTTCCGCGCCCCCCCTGGCCCGGTACTGGCGCGCACCCGCGGTGCCCCCTGCGCTGGCTACCAGGAGCGCAGAAACAGCAGAATCGATCTTGAGCTGCAGGCCTGGGCGCGGGACATGAGCACCGCCGACGATCTCCTTGCCCGCGCCCTCGCGGCGGTATTGGCAACCGTCGCCGGGCTGGACGTGATTGATCTCAGCAGTGCCCCGCCCCACCTCAGCCTGCGCCTGACCGGCCCCCGGGTGAGCCTTGCCGGCATCGAACGCAACCTTGATCCGGACAACCCCGAGCGGCTGCACTGCGTTGCCCACTGCCTGATCCGTGGTGCGCTGGAAACCAGTCTGATCCTTGGGGAGCCCGAACCCCAAGGGCGCATCAACGAGGTAGACGTGGCGCTGCACCTGCCATCCCGGTCACCTTCCGGCGGCTGAGCGCCGCGCCGCCCGAAAAGCAAGACGGGGGATGTTGCGATGCGATTCGCAACATCCCCCGTCTTCAATCCACACCCGCAGCCTGTGCGGGATGATCGTCAGGCCAGCAGTCGGTCCAGGTCGGCCACGATGCGCTCGGCGGCCTTGCCGTCCCATAGGGCGGGGCGGCGTCCCTGCTTGCCCTGACCGGCCAGCACCTTGGCAGCCTCCTCGAGGATGCGGGCGGGATCGGTCCCCACCAGCACATTGCTGCCTTCGTCGATGGTCACCGGGCGCTCGGTGTTCTCACGCAGGGTCAGGCAGGGAACACCGAGGGCGGTGGTCTCCTCCTGCAGGCCGCCGCTGTCGGTCATGATCAGCGCCGCATCCTTCCACAGGTTGAGAAACTCCATGTAGGACTGGGGCTTGGTCAGCACCACGTTGGGGCCCAGGTCGAGGCCGAACTTTTCGAGATTGCCCCGGGTGCGCGGATGCACCGGGAAGATCAGCGGCAGGTCGGCGGCGATCTGCTTGAGAGCGCCGGCAATACCGCGCAAATTGGCTTCGTCGTCCACGTTGGAGGGGCGATGCAAGGTGACCACGCCGTACTTGGGGTACTGGGCCTTGATGGCCTCGGTGGCCATGCCGGCCTTGTCGGACGCGTCCAGTTTGTCACGCTGGAACAGCAGGTTGTCCACCATCACGTGTCCCACGTGAAAGACCACGTCCTGGCCCTTGCCTTCACGCAGCAGGTTATCCACGCCCGCCGGCTCGGTACAGAAGAACCAGTCGGAGATACTGTCGGTGACGAGGCGGTTGATCTCCTCGGGCATGCGCATGTCGCCGCTGCGCAGGCCGGCTTCCACGTGGGCCACCGGAATGTCGAGCTTCTTGGCGTCGATGGAGCAGGCCAGGGTGGAGTTCACATCGCCCACCACCAGCACACAGTCGGGGCGGGCCTTCTGGCAGATCTCCTCGAAGGCCACCATGATCTTGGCGGTCTGGGTGGCATGGCTGCCGCCACCGGCCTCAAGGTGGTAATCGGGCTTGGGAATGCCCAACTCGTCAAAGAAGACGTCGCTCATTTCCCGGTCGTAGTGCTGGCCGGTATGGATGATGCGGAAGTCGAAGCGATCAGCCCGCGCCTGCAGGGCTCGCACGATCGGCGCGATCTTCATGAAATTGGGACGCGCGCCGGCGACGAGGTAAATGAGGGAACGGGACATGCAGAACTCCACGGGCGGAATGACAGGCGCGCATTATCGCGCGGGCTTTACGGGGCCAACAAAGAAATAATTGTCAGAGGCTTGCCAACGACCGTGCCTCAGGGAAAGGTTTCACATTCGCTCAGCCTCTTCCCCGCCAGATCCTTGGCCGACAGCAGGGGCTCACCGTCCAGCGGCCATTCCACCCCCACGTCCGGATCGTTCCAGGCCAGGCTGCGCTCATGCTCGGGCGCGTAATAGTCGGTGGTCTTGTACAGGAAGTCGGCGCTCTCGCTGGTCACCAGAAAGCCATGGGCAAAACCGGGCGGGATCCAGAACTGGCGATTGTTCTCTTCACTCAGCTCCACCCCTTCCCACTTGCCGAAGGTCGGCGAGCCCTTGCGCAGGTCCACCGCCACATCGAAGACGCTTCCGCGCACCACCCGTACCAGCTTTCCCTGGGCCTGCTGGATCTGATAGTGCAGGCCGCGCAGCACCCCCTTGGCGGAGCGGGAGTGATTGTCCTGCACGAAATCCACGTTCAGCCCGGTGGCCTCCTGAAAGCTACGGGCGTTGAAGCTCTCCATGAAGAAGCCCCGGGTGTCGCCGAAGACCTTGGGCTCCAGAATCAGCAGGTCGGGGATGGCGGTCTGGATCACCTTCATCAGAACACCCTCTCTTCGAGCAGACGTTTCAGGTATTGCCCGTAGCCGTTCTTGGCCAGGGGCGCGGCGAGCTTTTGCAGATGTGCAGCGTCAATCCAGCCGGCGCGCCAGGCGATTTCCTCTGGGCAGGCGATTTTCAGGCCCTGGCGCTTCTCGATGGTCTGGATGAACAGGCCGGCTTCGAGGAGGCTTTCGTGGGTGCCGGTGTCAAGCCAGGCGTGGCCGCGGCCCATCACCTGCACATCCAGTGCGCCCCATTCAAGGTATTGGCGATTGACGTCGGTGATCTCCAGCTCACCCCGGGGGCCGGGCTTGAGGTCGCGGGCGATATCCAGCACGCGGTTGTCGTAGAAGTACAGGCCGGTCACGGCGTAGCGGCTCTTGGGCTGCGTGGGCTTCTCTTCGAGGCTGATGGCCCGGCCGGCGGCGTCGAATTCGACGACGCCATAACGCTCGGGGTCATGCACCGGGTAGGCGAAGACGGTGGCGCCGTCGGTCTGTTTGCTGGCCTCACGCAGGCCGCTGGCGAAGTCGTGGCCGTAGAAGAGGTTGTCGCCCAGCACCAGCGCGCTCGGGCCCGTGCCGACAAAGTCGGCGCCGATCACGAAGGCCTGGGCGAGACCGTCGGGGCTGGGCTGCACGGCGTATTGCAGGTTGAGGCCCCACTGGCTGCCATCGCCCAGCAGTTGCTGGAAGCGCGGGGTGTCCTGGGGGGTGGAGATGATGAGGATGTCGCGGATGCCCGCCAGCATCAGGGTGCTGAGGGGGTAGTAGATCATCGGCTTGTCGTACACCGGGATGAGCTGCTTGGAGACGGCCAGGGTGGCCGGATGCAGCCGGGTGCCGGATCCGCCGGCGAGGATGATGCCTTTGCGTTGGGTCATGGGGAGGTCCATTTACAGAATTTCGGTGAGCATGCGCTCGACGCCCTGCTCCCAGGCCGGCAGCTTGAGGCCGAAGGCTTGCTGGAGCTTGCGCGTGTCGAGCCGGGAGTTGGCCGGGCGGGCAGCGGGTGTCGGGAAGGCGCTGGTGGGCACGGGGAGGATGGCCTCCTCCGCCACCTTGAGCGGCACACCCCGGGCCCGGGCGAACTCGATGACGTGACGGGCGTAGGCGTGCCAGGTGGTCTCGCCACCGGCTACCAGGTGGTAGGTGCCGGCCAGGGAGGCGTCGGCCAGGGTCATGCGCACGGCGTGGGCGGTGACGTCGGCCAGCAGGTCGGCACCGGTGGGGGCGCCGTGCTGGTCGTTGATGATGGTCAGCCGGTCGCGCTCGGCGGCGAGCTTGAGCATGGTCTTTGCAAAGTTGCCGCCGCGGGCCGCATACACCCAGCTGGTGCGGAAGATGAGGTGGCGGGCGCCGCTCTGGCGGATGAGCGCTTCGCCTTCGAGCTTGGTGCGGCCATACACGGACAGGGGGCCGGTGGGGGCCGCTTCGTCGCGGGGCGTTTCGCCGCTGCCATCGAAGACGTAGTCGGTGGAGTAGTGCACCAGCAGGGCGCCCAGGGTGGCGGCTTCGCGGGCGAGCACGCCGGGGGTCAGGGCGTTGAGGGCACGGGCGAAGTCGGGTTCGCTCTCGGCTTTGTCCACGGCGGTGTGGGCGGCGGCATTGACGATGAGCTCGGGGGCCACGGTGCGCACGGTGGCGGCGAGGCTCTCAGGGTCGGCAAAGTTGCCGGAGAGGCCCGGGGCGCCGTCGTGATCGAGGGCAATGAGCTCGCCCAGGGGGGCGAGGCTGCGTTGCAGCTCCCAGCCCACCTGGCCGTTCTTGCCGAGAAGAAGAATCTTCATGGTTCAGCGGCCCGCGTAGTTGGTGTCGACCCACTCGCGGTAGGCTCCGCTCAGCACGTGACCCACCCATTCCTGGTTGGCCAGGTACCACTCGACGGTCTTGCGGATGCCGGTGTCGAAGGTTTCGGCCGGGCGCCAGCCGAGTTCGCGCTCGATCTTGCGGGCGTCGATGGCGTAGCGCCGGTCGTGGCCGGGGCGGTCGGTGACGTAGGTGATGAGGCGGCGGTAGCTGCCAGCCGGATCGGGCTTGAGTTCGTCGAGGAGCGCACACAGGGTGTTCACGATCTCGATGTTCGGCTTCTCGTTCCAGCCGCCCACGTTGTAGACCTCGCCCGGGGTGCCCTGGGCCAGAATGGCGCGGATGGCCGAGCAATGGTCGGTGACAAAGAGCCAGTCGCGGATCTGCATGCCATCGCCGTACACCGGCAGGGGCTTGCCGGCCAGGGCGTTGGCGATCATCAGGGGGATGAGCTTCTCGGGGAAGTGATAGGGGCCGTAGTTGTTGGAGCAGTTGCTGGTGGTCACCGGCAGCCCGTAGGTGTAATGCCAGGCACGCACCAGGTGGTCGGAGGCGGCCTTGCTGGCCGAGTACGGGCTGTTGGGCTCGTAGGTCTTGGTCTCGGTGAAGGCCGGGTCGTTCGGCCCCAGGGAGCCGTACACTTCGTCGGTGCTCACATGGTGAAAGCGAAAGCCCGCCTTGGCTTCACCTTCCAGGCTCATCCAGTGGCCGCGGGCGGCTTCGAGCAGGGTGAAGGTGCCATTCACATTGGTGCGCACAAAATCACCGGGGCCATGGATGCTGCGATCCACGTGGCTCTCGGCGGCAAAATGGACGATGGCACGGGGCTGGTGCTCGGCAAACAGGCGGTCGACCAGTTCCCGGTCGCAGATGTCGCCCTGCACGAAGATGTGCCGCGGGTCGCCCTTGAGGGAGGCCAGGTTTTCCAGGTTGCCTGCGTAGGTCAGGGCATCCAGGTTCACCACCGGCTCGTCGCTTGTGCGTAGCCAGTCGAGAACAAAATTTGCACCAATAAAGCCGGCACCGCCGGTTACGAGAATCATGGGAGGGGTCCTCAAGGTTTCGCGGAAGGGCGCCGCCTGCATGCAGCGCTGGAGGCCGTCCGGCACATGCAGTGACGCCTCGGTAAGGCCCTCTGATTATGACATTCCTGGAAACTCAAGTCTGCGCACTCCAGCACCATCCAGAGCAAGGATCAAACTCCCGGCGCGGCTGCCGTTAAGACAAAAACAAGTTCGCCCTACTACACGGAAGACCCCCTGACAGGGTTAAGAGCAGGAGGGATGTCAGTCAATCATGCAGGCATTTACCCGGTGGCTCATGCGCGCGCTGAAACCCGCCGTTGCCATACCGACCCTGGCTGCCCTGATCTTCTCGAGCCTGCTCGGGCTTGTGGTCGTGGACCGCCTGGATCAGGCCCACCAGCAGGCGGTGCAACATACCTTTGCCCAGGAAACGGGGGAGGTCACCCTGCGCATCGAGGAACGCCTCAAAGCCTACAAGCAAGTGTTGAACGGCGCCCGTGCACTCCTCCAGGCCTCCCGGGAAGTGAGCCGGAGCGAGTGGCAAAGCTATGTGGCCGCCCTGCATTTGCCAGTGAATTACCCGGGAATCCAGGGGGTAGGCTTTGCAGCGCACGTCAGTGCAGACCAGCTTGCCCGCCACGAGGGGCGCATTCGCGCCGAGGGCTTTCCAGACTATCGGATCACCCCCCCGGGGCCGCGCAGCGAGTACGGCGCGATCGTTTATCTCGAGCCCTTCGACTGGCGCAACCAGCGGGCCTTTGGCTACGACATGCTGTCCGAACCGGTACGCCGGGAGGCAATGATCCGGGCCCAACAGCTGGGTGTGCCAGCCCTGTCGGGCAAGGTAAGGCTGGTTCAGGAAACCACCATCGACCCACAGCCCGGTGTCCTGCTATACATGCCGGTGTTCCGCCAGGGCGCCGACCTGGGAACACCCGCCCAACGCGAGCGTGCCTTCATTGGCTGGGTGTATGGCCCCTTCCGGATGAACGACCTGATCGCCGGCACCCTGGGCGACACGGGGCCACGCATCCGGCTGCGCATTTATGATGGCCATGACACAAGGCCCGAGACCCTGCTCTTCGACAGCCATCCGGACTTGGATAGCCCGGCAGCACTCAGCGACCGCACCCTCCTGGAACTCGACAGCCGGGTATGGACCCTTGTATTTGACAGCACCCCACGCCCGACGCCCAACCACACCACCGGACACCGGCTGGAAGCAGGGGCCATCGTGCTGATCTGCGGCCTCCTTGTTCTGCTGACCGCATCGCTGGCTGCCGCCCGCTCACGGGCGCGGGAGCTCGACCGCATCAGCGCCTCCCTGCGCAGCAGCGAGGCACGCTACAGCACCCTGGTCAACCTGTCCCGGGACGGCATCGCTGCTCTCGATACCGAGCTCCACTTCTCTTTCCTCAATCCGCAGCTGCTCCGCCTTCTCGGCCATCCGGAGGCGCGCCTGATCGGAACGCCGTTCACGGCCCTGTGGCCCCCCGGCGATCCGGCCAGTCGCAGCCGCTTCCTCGCGCGCCTGCTGCGCGGCGAGCCTGCCACCTATGAGCAGACACTGCTCACCGCGGACGGAAGCTGCCTGACGGCCATCGTCACGGACGCCCCCCACCTGGACAAGGACGGCCGCCTGCAGGGCGTCATCCTGAGCGTCACCGACATTTCCGATCGCAAGGCCTCGGAGGAGCGAATCCATTACCTGGCCACCCACGACTCCCTGACCGGCCTGGCCAATCGCGCCAGCTTCCTTGACCAGATGGACACCAGCCTGCTGATGGCCCGCCGGCAGCACAGCCGCTTCGCCCTGCTCTACCTGGACCTGGACCACTTCAAGGAGGTGAACGACAGCCTGGGCCACGCCGCCGGCGATATCCTGCTCATCGAGACTGCACAGCGCATGCGTCAGTGTCTGCGTGCCAGTGACCTGCTGGCCCGCCAGGGGGGTGACGAATTCATGGCCCTGCTCCACGACGTGGGCGGCATGAACGAGGCCCTTGCCGTGGCCGAGAAGATCCGCCGCACCATCAATGCCCCCTACGTGCTGGATGGCAAGGAAACTCTGGTTTCGGTGAGCATCGGCATTGCCCTCTACCCGGATCACGGCACCGACCTCGACAGCCTCACCCGCCGCGCCGACGCAGCCATGTACCGCACCAAGTCCATCGGCCGTAACGGGGCGAGTGCCGCTGTCACGCGGCGAACCCCGCCGTGAGGGCAGAAGCCCGCATGCCCCTCGCTTGATTTGATGCAATCACGCTGCCACGTCCCTTGCCCTAAAATTCTGTCCGACAGCACGCAGCACAGACCAATTACAACCTGGAGACCTCATGTCCCGTCACACCAAGATCGTCGCCACCCTCGGCCCCGCCTCCTCCGACCTCCTGACCCTGGAACGCCTCGTCCAAGCCGGCGTGGACGTGGTGCGCCTGAACTTCTCCCACGGCAAGGCCGAGGACCACATCGCGCGCGCCACCCAGATCCGTGAAGCCGCCCAGCTGGTGGGGCGCCCGGTCGGCATCCTGGCCGACATGCAGGGGCCCAAGATCCGCGTCGGCAAGTTCGAGGAGGGCAAGGTCACCTTGATCAAGGACGCCGCCTTCATCCTCGACGCCGCCCTGGCCGGGCCGGGCAACGTGCATCGGGTCGGTCTCGATTACAAGGATCTGCCCCGGGACGTAAAACCGGGTGATGTGCTGCTGCTCGACGACGGCCGCCTCAAACTGGGTGTCGATCGCGTCCTCGGCCAGGAGATCCACACCCGGGTCAAGGTCGGCGGCGAGCTCTCCAACAACAAGGGCATCAACCGCCAGGGCGGCGGACTCACCGCACCCGCCCTGACCGCCAAGGACATGGAAGACATCAAGACCGCCGCCCTGATCGGAGTGGACTTCGTCGCCATCTCCTTTCCCAAGGGCGCTGCCGACATGTACATGGCCCGCCAGCTGCTGCGCGCGGCCGGCAGCAGCGCCATGCTGATCGCCAAGATCGAACGCACCGAGGCCGTCGCCAACCTGGAGGAGATCCTCGACGCCTCCGACGGCATCATGGTGGCCCGGGGCGACCTGGCCGTGGAGGTGGGCGACGCCGCCGTGCCGGCCCTGCAGAAACGCATGATTCGCCTCGCCCGCGAACGCAACAAGCTGGCCATCACTGCCACCCAGATGATGGAATCCATGATTCACAGCCCGGTGCCGACCCGCGCTGAAGTCTCCGATGTGGCCAACGCCGTGCTCGATGGCACCGACGCGGTCATGCTCTCCGCCGAAACCGCCTCCGGCAAGTTTCCGGTAGAGGTGGTCGAGTCCATGGCCCGCATCTGCCTGGAAGCCGAAAAATCCGCCCAGGTCACCATGGACCGGGACTTCCTCGACCGGATTTTCACCCGCATCGACCAGTCCATCGCCATGGCCGCCATGTGGACCGCCTACCACCTCAAGGTCAAGGCCATCGCCTCCCTCACCCAGACCGGCTCCACCGCCCTGTGGATGAGCCGCCTGAACAGTGGCGTGCCCATCTATGCCCTGACGCCGGAGATCTCGGCCCGCAACCAGATGACCCTCTACCGGGAGGTCTACCCCCTGCTCATGTCCCAGGTGCATGCCGACCGGGACGTGCTGCTGTGGGAGGCCGAACAGATCCTGCTGGAGCAGGGTGTGGTCGACTACGGCGACCTAATCGTACTGACCATCGGCGAGCCCATTGGCGCCTCCGGCGGCACCAACACCATGAAGATTGTCCGCGTTGGAGACACCCCCAAGCCCGGTCTGATGTGACCGGGAACACAATTTGGGACATGTGAAGGCCTGCCGGTCGCACAGGCCGCATGCCGGCTTGGTAGAATCCTTTTCTTTATGTCTTTACCAGGCCGGCCCCGGCCTCCGGAGAAAAAACCATGTCCCTCGTTTCCATGCGCCAGCTTCTCGACCACGCCGCCGAAAACGGCTATGGCCTGCCTGCGTTCAACGTCAACAACCTCGAACAAGTCCAGGCCATCATGGAAGCCGCTGCGGAAACCGACAGCCCGGTGATCATGCAGGCCTCCGCCGGCGCCCGCAAATACGCCGGTGAAGCCTTCCTGCGCCACCTCATCGACGCCGCTGTCGAAGCCTACCCGCACATCCCCGTGGTCATGCACCAGGACCACGGCCAGTCCCCCGCCATCTGCCTGGGCGCCATCCGCTCCGGCTTCTCGTCGGTGATGATGGACGGCTCCCTGATGGAAGACGGCAAGACCCCGTCCTCCTACGAATACAACGTGGACGTGACCCGCAAGGTGGTCGAGATGTCCCACGCCATCGGCGTCAGCGTCGAAGGCGAGCTGGGCTGCCTGGGCTCCCTGGAAACCGGCCAGGCCGGTGAGGAAGACGGTGTCGGCGCCGAAGGCACCCTCGACCACTCCCAGATGCTGACCGACCCCGATCAGGCCGCCGACTTCG
>NZ_JBIJDC010000160.1:0-7424 GCF_044344315.1 Zoogloea sp.
ATTCAGCCGCAAGCCCACCGGCGACATCCTCGCCATCGAGCGCATCAAGGCCATCAACGCCCGCATCCCCAACACCCACCTGGTCATGCACGGCTCCTCCTCGGTGCCCCAGGAGCTGCTGGAAATCATCCGCCAGTACGGCGGTGACATGAAGGAAACCTACGGTGTGCCCGTCGAGGAGATCGTCCAGGGCATCAAGTACGGCGTGCGCAAGATCAACATCGACACCGACATCCGCCTGGCCATGACCGGCGCGATCCGCAAGTTCTTCGTCGAGAACCCGTCCAAGTTCGACCCGCGCGAGTTCCTCAAGCCGGCCCGCGAAGCGGCCAAGCTGGTGTGCAAGGCCCGCTTCGAAGCCTTCGGCACCGCCGGCAACGCCAGCAAGATCAAGCCCATCGGCCTGGACAAGATCGCCGCCAGCTACAAGAGCGGTGCCCTCAACCAGATCATCCGCTGATCCGGCCCCAGGCCGCCCAAGGTAAAGCAGCCCCCTCGGGGGCTGCGCCCCGCGCGGCAGTGGAGCGTGGACGTCCCTTTCATCTCCGAAAGCCCCTGCCCATGGCCCTTCCCTGGTCAACGCTCGTCAAGGCAATTCCCTGGTCCGACGTCATCGCCAAGGCCCCCGACATCGCCCAGGGCGCCCGCAAGCTCTGGCAGAAAGTCGGCACGCAGGACAGCGTCGGCAGCGCGGCGGCGCCGACAGCGGGCGACGCTCCCGATGCGCGCCTCACTGCGCTGACGGCCCAGGTGGCCGAGCTGAACGCCCGCCAGCAGGAAAGCGCCGAACTCCTCAGCGCCCTCGCCAACCAAAACGCCGAACTGGTCAGTGCCATCGCCGCACTCCGCCAGCGGAACCGCCTGCTCGGAGCCGCCACCGGCGTAACGGCGGTCATCGCCCTGGCTGCACTCACCCTGGCCCTCACCTCTCCCTGATACATCAGTGCTGATTTTGTTGCAGCGCAACAACGCAGTGTGACAGGCCGCACGCCTCTCCCCTTCAGCGGCCTTGCCAGCACACCTTCCGTAACGGCAAGATGAATCCCCGATCACCCCTGGCGAGTCGCCTCGCCCGCCCGATCCCATGACATTGCCCGACCACTTCGCCGAGCACGACCAGCGCCAGGCCCTCAACGACGAGTTCCACGCCCGCCCCCCGGTGCCTCTGGAGAGCCCGCAACTCATCAGCTACCTCGCCCTGCACCACGAGGGCGAGGCGCCCGGCGCCGCCCAACAGCACCTGATTGCCCTGAGCAAGCTCCTCGGCCAACCCATCGACGCCGCCGGTACCCACCGCCTGATCGACTTCGGCGACTTCCAGCTCAAGTGGGAACTCCACAACGAGTTCTCCAGCTACACCTTCTTCCGCGGCATCGCCCGGGGCGAAGGGCTCGATTCGAGCACCTCGGCGCTGGCCGTGGTACCCGAGGCCTGGCTCAAGAGCCTGCCCGGCAAGCTCATCGTCGCCACTCACGTGGAGCTGCGCTCTGCTGCCGAGGTGACGCCCGAGAGCGTCATGGCTCAGCTCTCCCCCACCGGGCGCCAGATGGTGGGCGCCACGGTGGCGGATGGCGCCGCCTGGGTGTTCACCGATTTCCTGTTCGAAGACGGCTTTTCCCGCTTTCTGGTCATCGATGTGTCCCTGACCCGCCGCCAGGCCGGCCGCACCGTGCAGCGCCTGGTGGAGATCGAGACCTACCGCCTGATGGCCCTGCTGGCCTTCCCGGTGGCCAAGGAAGTCGGCCGCCTGCTGGGCGCCACCGAGCAGCGCCTCGCCGACCTGATGGACCGCACCGGCTCCGCCCGCAGCACCGAGGACGAACGCAGCGTGCTGGCCGATCTCACCACCATGGCCGCCGAAGTCGAGCACTCCGTGGCCCGCACCACCTTCCGATTCGGTGCTGCCCGCGCCTATCACAGCCTGGTGATGCAGCGCATCGCCGAACTGCGCGAACGCCGCATCATCGGCCTGCCCACCTTCAACGAATTCATGGAGCGCCGCCTGCTCCCGGCCATGAACACCTGTGCGACCATGGCCCGCCGTCAGGAGGATCTGTCCAGCCGCGTGGCCCGCAACAGTCAGCTGCTGCGTACCCGCGTCGAAGTGGAGCTGGAACGCCAGAACCAGGAGCTGCTCGGCCAGATGAATCGCCGCGCCAAGCTCCAGCTGCACCTGCAACAGACTGTTGAAGGCCTGTCAGTGGTGGCCATCACCTACTACGCCTCGCAACTGGTGCAATACATGGCAAAGGGCCTGAAGCATCAGATCGAGCCCCTCACACCCGAAGGCATCACCGCCGCCGCTATTCCCCTGATCGCCGGTTTCGTGGCCTTCGGCCTGCACCGCATGCGCAAGCATCTGGCCGCAGCCGACGCCGGACACTGACCGACCCCCGCCACCCCGCTATAATCGCGTTTTGACCGACGGACACCAGACCGTGACCACTCCGATCTTCGAATCCTCCATCCGCAGCCTCACCCTGCTGGGCCGCGGCAAGGTGCGCGACATCTACGCCATCGATGCCGACACGCTGCTCATCGTCACCTCCGACCGCCTGTCGGCCTTCGACGTCATCCTCCCGGATCCGATTCCGCGCAAGGGTCAAGTGCTCACCGCCATGGCCAACTTCTGGTTCGCCAAGCTCGGCCACATCGTTCCCAATCAGCTCACCGGTATCGACCCCGAGAACGTGGTGGCCGCCGACGAGCGTGACCAGGTGCGCGGCCGTGCGCTGGTGGTCAAGCGCCTCACCCCGCTGCCCATCGAGGCCGTGGTACGTGGCTATGTGATCGGCTCCGGCTGGAAGGACTACCAGGACACCGGCGCCATCTGCGGCATCGACCTGCCCGCCGGCCTCAAGCAGGCCCAGAAGCTGCCCTTCCCGATCTTCACCCCGGCCAGCAAGGCCGAGGTCGGCGATCACGACGAGAACATCAGCTTCGAGCAGGCCCAGGCCCGCACCGATACCGTGCTCGCCGACGCCCTCAAGGGCACCGGCAAGACCGGCGCCCAGTTGGTGGCCGAAGCCCGCGATGCCGCCATCCGCCTGTATTCCGAAGCCGCCGACTACGCCGCCACCCGCGGCATCATCATCGCCGACACCAAGTTCGAGTTCGGCATCGACGCAGCCGGCACCCTGCACCTGATCGACGAAGCCCTGACACCCGACTCATCCCGCTTCTGGCCCGCCGACAGCTACGCCGAAGGCATCAGCCCGCCGAGCTACGACAAGCAGTACGTGCGCGACTACCTGGAAACCCTGGACTGGGGCAAGGTCGCCCCCGGCCCCAAGCTGCCGGACGAAGTCATTGCCCGCACCGCCGCCAAATACGTCGAAGCCTACGAGCACCTCACCGGCCAGCGCCTCTGAGCGTCGCGCCTGCGGCACCGCCCAAAAGCACACAACCCGCCTTGGCGGGTTGTGTGCTTTTGTCGGGTACTACACGTAGCGCGAAAGCGGATTCAGCCGACGTGGAACAAGGCCATCAGTGCATGGCGCTCCTCGGCGGACTCAGCCAGCGCCTGGGCCAGGCGGGTCTCGTCCAGCCCCAGGGTCGCTGCCCGGGCCAGGCCCTGACGAAAATCCTCATCCTCGGGCGAGAACGGGTTGCGCGACTCCGCCACCAGATTGGCGATGAAGATCAGATCGGGGATATTGGTGGGAGGCCACTCGCCCCCGTAGATTTCCGGGTTGTCTACCGCATCCACCAACTCTCGCGGCATGCTCATGGCGGCCAGCACCGCCCGCCCCACCGGGGGGTGCCAGACCCGCACCAGATCCGAAAGCGGACTATCGTCACTGAGCAGTTCGGGGTATTCCCACACCCGGGCCAGCAAAAAGAACTGGCCGATGTCGTGCACCATGCCGGCAAAGAAGGCCGCATCCCGATCCTGCGCCGTGCACAGCCGGGCCAGCACGCTGGCCGTTGCCGCCACATCCACACAGTGCGTCCACAGCTTGCGAATCAGCGGCTGGTAGGGGCCGAGCACCTCACGATGCATCAACTGCTCCGCCGCAACCGCCATGGCCAGGGCCCTCAGCTTGCCAAAACCGATACGCACAAGCGCCTTCGGCACATCGGTGACGATACGCCCGCTCGGGTTGTACCAGGCAGAGTTGGCCAGCGCCACGGTCCGGGCAGCCAGCAAGGGCTCAGCAGAAACCATGGTCGACATCCGGCCTAGATCCAGGTCCGGATTGTCGAGAGCTTCCAGCACCCGCATGGTCACTTCCATGGAGGTCGGAAAACGCAACTCGCCGCGCTCCAATTCCTGGTTGATCGAATGCAGGAAGGCCTGCTCCGCCAGATTCAACGCCTCGTCACTCACGCCCGTCCCCTTTGTACATGCCTGCCGTCCCGACTTCCGCCGCCAACACAGGCGACACTCTGCGCGGAATTCGGCAAAATGAAACCACTCAACCGACTGCTTTCAAAAAAATGACCGCCACCCCCACCACCTCGCCCCTGCTCGAACTGTCCGGCCTGCCGCGCTTCGACGCCATCCAGCCGGCCCACGTGGAACCCGCCGTGCGCAGCCTGCTCGATGCCCTGCGCAGCACCGTCGAACGCCTGCAGGATGATCCTGCCACACCCACCTGGGCCACTTTCGTCGAACCCATCGAGAACGAAGGCGAGCGCCTTGGCCGGGCCTGGGGCATCGCTGCCCATATGCACAGCGTCATGGACACCCCCGAATGGCGGGAGGCCTACAACGTGATGTTGCCGGAGGTCACCCGTTTTTACGCCGAATTGGGGCAAAACCTTAAGCTTTTCGAAAAATATAAAGCCATTGCCAATGGCCCCGAATATGCCACCCTTAGCCCGGCCCGTCGCCGCATCATCGACAACGAGCTGCGCGGCTTCCGCCTCTCCGGTGCCGAACTACCCGACGAGCAGAAACCACGCTTCCAGGCCATCCAGGAAGAGATGGCCGGCCTCGGTGCCAAGTTCTCCGAGAACGTGCTCGACGCCACCAACGCCTTCAGCCACCTGGTTACCGACGAAGCCGACCTCGCCGGCCTGCCCGAAGACGTCATCGCTGCCGCCCGGGAAGCGGCCGAGAAGGCCGGCCTCGAAGGCTGGAAGTTCGGCCTCAAGATGCCCTCCTACCTGCCGGTGATGCAGTACGCCGACAGCCGCAGCCTGCGCGAGACCCTCTACCGGGCCTACGCCACCCGCGCCGCCGAGATCGACAACGGCTACAGCAAGCCCGAATGGAACAACGGCCCGCTGATCCAGCAGATCCTGGCCCTGCGTGCCGAGGAAGCCCGGATGCTCGGCTACCGCAGCTATGCCGAAGTCTCCCTGGTGCCCAAGATGGCCGACACGCCGGATCAGGTGCTGGGCTTTCTGCGCGAGCTGGCGGTGAAGGCCAAGCCCTTCGCCGAGCGCGACCTGGCCGAACTCCGCGCCTTCGCCAGCGAGCAACTGGGCCTCACCCCCCTCGAACCGTGGGACGTGGCCTACGCCTCGGAGAAACTGCGCGTCGCCAACTACGCCTTCTCCGAACAGGAAGTGAAGGAATACCTGCCCGAGCACAAGGTGCTCGACGGCCTCATCAAGGTTGTCGAAAAGCTCTACCAGGTCAGCATCAAGCCCGACAGTGGCCCCGTCTGGCACCCCGACGTGCGCTTCTTCCGCATCGAGCGTGCCGGCCAGCTGGTCGGCCAGTTCTACCTCGACCTCTACGCCCGTGACACCAAGAAGGGCGGCGCCTGGATGGATTCCGCCATCACCCGCCGGCGCCTGGCCAGCGGCATCGAAACACCGGTGGCCTACCTGGTGTGCAACTTCCCTGGCCCGGTGGGTGGCAAACCCGCCACCTTCAGCCACGACGACGTGATCACCCTGTTCCACGAGACCGGCCATGGCCTCCACCACCTGCTCACCCAGGTGGACGATCTGGCCGTCTCAGGCATCCACGGCGTCGAATGGGATGCCGTTGAGCTGCCCAGCCAGTTCATGGAGAACTTCTGCTGGGAATGGGACGTGGTGCGCGAGATGACCGCCCACGCCGACACCGGCGAGCCCCTGCCCAAGGCCCTCTTCGACAAGATGCTGGCCGCCAAGAACTTCCAGAGCGGCATGGGCACCGTCCGTCAGCTCGAGTTCTCCCTGTTCGACCTGCTGGTGCACATGGATTTCGACCCGACCACCCAGGACTACCTGGATCTCCTCGCCGAAGTCCGCAAGGAAGTCGCCGTGCTGGTGCCGCCGGCCTGGCACCGCTTTCCCAACAGCTTCACCCACATCTTTGCCGGAGGCTATGCAGCCGGCTACTACAGCTACAAGTGGGCCGAAGTGCTGTCGGCAGATGCCTTCGCCGCCTTCGAAGAAGAAGGCCGACCCAAGGGCAGTGTGCTTGACGCCACCACCGGCCAGCGCTTCTGGAACGAGATCCTCGCCGTCGGCGGCAGCCGCCCGGCCCTCGAATCCTTCAAGGCCTTCCGCGGCCGCGAGCCGCAGGTGGATGCCCTGCTGCGCCACAGCGGCATGGTGCCCGCATGAAACCCGCCGGCCCCCGCGCCATCCTGCCCCTGCTGCTGGTGCTGCTCGCCGGCGCAGGGCCGGCGACGGCGCAGAACGCCTACCGCTGGGTGGACGAGCAAGGTCGCGTGCAGTACAGCGACCAGCCGCCCCCCCAGGTCATCAAGAAATTCGAGGAGCGCAACGTCCAGCCCAACCGGGGCAACGCCCAGCCCCCCTTCCTGACCCGCAAGGCCGCCGCCAGCTTCCCGGTAAGCCTGTACACCAGCAAGGACTGCGGCAAACCCTGCGACGACGGACGGGCCCTGCTCCAGAAGCGCGGCGTGCCCTTCAGCGAAACCACCATCGACAGCGCCGAGCAGGTCGAAGCCTTCAAGGCCCGCTTCCGCAAGGAACCCTTCGTTCCCACCCTGGTGGTCGGCCGCCAGGTAGAAGCCGGCCTTGCCGAGCCCCTGTGGCATAGTCTGCTCGACGACGCCGGCTATCCGGCCGGCAAGCGCTGAACGTATGCACAGCACCCTTCCATCCATGAATTGGCGGCAGCCCCGTCACTCTGGTCACTCGATCGCTGAGGTGGAGAGCTCCAGCACCTTGCCAGCGCCCCTGCTCTCCACCGTGGCAATAATCCAGAACGCCTTGCCGTTGCCCTTTTCCCTTAAAGCTGGGGCTGGGAAGATGCCCTGCGTCTCACATGGCACAAACCAAGACGCGCACTGAGGAGCACTCGTAATGCTGTGCCTGCAAGACACAACGGATTTGGATTTCAACGGCAAGGACTTGGATGGACTGGTGCACCTGCCCTATTGAACGCAACGCGGCAGGTATGTGCATCCCAGGGCAATTGCATCGATATGGCATATTTCCATAAAAATATCGTTCACTTTCATGTGCTTACAACACCCCTGTTCACAGCGCCATATTTTGTGTAGTTTCCT
>NZ_JBIJDC010000011.1:0-67735 GCF_044344315.1 Zoogloea sp.
TCGCGCAGCGAATGACCGGGGTGGCCGGGTCGCCTTTCTTGCCTTCTTCTTTGGCGAAGCAAAGAAGAAGGTCGCCCGCCGGGGCGAATTCCCGGCCAACGTAACGCCAAACACCGGAACGCCCGCAAGTCAGGGCTCAAGCCTTACCTGTCGGAGCGAAAACGCTTTCCACACTTAACGCGAACAGAGCCAATTCAATCGACCCCTGGCAGAGGCCGCCCCCTCAGCGGTTTGGCCGATATTTCTCCAGCCAGTGGGCGTAGGGTGCCGGCAGCACCCAGGACGGCCGCTGCTCGCCCAATTGCAGGGCAGCCTGGTAGGGCCAGTGGGGGTTGGCCAGGTGGGCGCGGCCGACCATCACCAGGTCCATCTGCCCGTCGGCCACCACCTGGTTGGCGGTGGCCGGGGCGTCGATGCCCCAGGACGAGGCCACCGGCAGGCCGGCCTCGCGCTTCACCCGTTCGGCCAGCGGCGCCAGGAAGGCCGGGCCCCAGGGGATCTGGGTGTCGGGGATGGAGAAGCCGACGCTGACGTTGAGCAGGTCCAGCCCGCCGGCACGGAAGGCACGGGTGAGCTCGATGGATTCGGCCAGGGTTTCCGCGTCGCGGCCGTCGTATTCGATGACGCCAAAGCGGGCGGTCAGGGGCAGGCGCTCGGGCCACTCGGCGCGCACGGCGGCCAGGGTTTCCAGCAGGAAGCGGCTGCGCCCGGCATAGCCGCCGCCGTATTCGTCATCACGCTGGTTGGCATGCACCGAGAAGAAACTCTGGGCCAGGTAGCCATGGGCGAAGTGAAGTTCGAGCCACTCAAAGCCGGCATCGCGGGCGCGGCGGGCGGCGGCGGCAAAGTCGCTGCGCACCCGGGCAATGTCGTCCCGGCTCATGGCCGTGGGCACGCGGGGCAGGTTGGCGCCAAAGGCGATGGCCGAGGGGCCCAGAATGTGCCAGGCGCGGGGGTCGCCCTCGGGAATGTGGTCGTCCCCTTCCCAGGGGCGGTTGGCGCTGGCCTTGCGGCCGGCGTGGCCAATCTGGATGCCCGGCACGGCACCGCCGGCCTTGATGGCGGCGGCGATGCGGGCCAGGCCGGCGGCCTGCTCGTCGTTCCACAGGCCCAGGCAGCCCGGGCTGATGCGGCCTTCGGGGGCCACAGCGGTGGCTTCGACGATGACCAGCCCGGCCCCACCCCGGGCCAGGCCGGCGTAATGGGCCTGGTGCCAGTCATTGGTCAGGCCGTCGGTGGCGCTGTACTGGCACATGGGCGGCACCGCGATGCGGTTGCGCAGGGTGACATCCTTGAGCGAAAACGGGGAAAAAAGGGCAGACATCAATACAGACCTCGGTAAAGGGATGCACCCGCCAGCTGGCGGGCGTTGAGCATGGGATCGGTCAAGGTGGCTGACGGTTCCCGGGCCGGGCCAAGCCTTCAATCAACTTCACGGCGAAGCCGGCGGCCCGCCAGCCCAAGCGCCACCAGCACCAGTCCGCCCGCCACGCCAAAGGTGATCCGGGTGGCCGTGACGACAGCGCCGGGATCGGCCGCAAGAATGTTCACGCCCCCCGCCGCCGCAATGAACACCGCGCCCATCAGCGACGCACCGGTGATCAGCCCCAGGTTGCGCGACAGGCTGAGAAGGCCCGAGACGAGGCCACGCCCCTCGCCGCTCACCCCCACCATGACCGCGGTATTGTTGGCCGTCTGAAAGAGAGCGTAGCCGGCCGTGATGACAATCAGGGGCGCCAGATAGCCGGGAAGGCCCAGGCTGGCCGGCAGCAACGCCAGGGTGAAGGCCCCCACGCCCATGGCCAGCAGCCCGACGAGGGTCATGCGCCGGGCACCGAAACGGTCGGTGATGCGCCCCGCGGGCACGCCGGCCAGGGCGACGACCAGCGGGCCGACAGACACCGCCAGCCCCACCTGCACGGCATCCAGCCCCAGCCCGCGGGCGAGGTGGAAGGGCCCGACCACCAGAGTCGCCATCATCACCGTCGCCACCAGGGCGCTCGTGGCGAGGCAGATGCTCAAGGTCACATCGCGGAACATGGTCGGGCGGATCAGCGGCGATGCTGCCTTCGCCTCGACCCGCACAAAGGCGGCGAGCCCACCCAGGGCGGCCAGCAGCAGGGCGACGTTGAGCACCCCGAAGTGGCCACGCCCGAGGGTCATGGCAAGGGCGTAGGCGGCAAGGGTCAGGGCCAGCAGCGCGCTCCCCAGGGGGTCAAGGCCGCCCCACGCCAAGGTACCGCTCCGCCGGTCGGCCGGCAGATGGCGATAGGCCAGCACCAGGCCCAGCATGCCCAGGGGCACATTGACGTAGAAGAGGGCCGGCCAGCCGTCAGCCGCAATCAGCACGCCCCCCAGGGAGGGGCCGAGGGCCGTCCCCGTCGCCGACAGGGTGGCCAGCAGCCCCATGGCGCGGCCGGTCTGCGCCTTGGGCACCATCTCGCCGACGAAAGCCAGGGTCAGCGCCATCATCACGGCGGCGCCCAGGCCCTGCAGCGCGCGGGCCGCAATCAGCCACCCGAGGGTGGGCGCCAGGCTGCACAGGGCCGAGGCCACGGTGAACAGGCCCAGACCGGCCAGCATCAGCCGGCGCCGGCCGAGGGCATCGCCCAGCCGCCCGGCACTGACAACCAGCGTGGTGACCGCCAGCAGGTAGGCCAGCACAACCCACTGCACCGCCTGGAAGGACGCATCAAAAGCCTGCACCAGGGTCGGCAGGCCCACGTTGGCAATACTGGTGCCCAGGGCCGACAGCAACATGGGCAGCGCCAGGCTGGCCAGGGCCCAGCGCCCCGACGTGCTGACGGGAGCAACGGCTTCCACTTGTACCTGGAGGGTCTTCATCATCAACGCCTTGTCCTGATCGCGCCCCGAAGCGGGCTACAGGAAGCATAGGGCTGACGCCGGTATGGCGGAAGGCGCAGCATTTGCACTTAATCCATGCACCAGACGCCATGCATGCTAAGTTCAGGGAAGGCCCTGATTCATTTGATCCCTCACGCCGACGCAGGACAGGCCCCATGTCCCCACCCGATCTCAACCTGCTGATCACCCTGGATGCCCTGCTCGCTGAAGGCAGCGTGCGCGGCGCCTGCGCCTGAGCCCCTCGGCCATGAGCCGGGCCCTGGCGCGCCTGCGCGACACCACCGGCGACCCGCTGCTGGTGAGGGCCGGGCGTGGCCTGGTGCCGACGCCCCGGGCTATCGAACTGCGCGACCGGGTCAGCCAGCTGGTGCAGGACGCCAACGCCGTGCTGCGCCCTGCCGAAGACGCCCGCCTCGGGCAGCTCGAGCGGACCTTCACCCTGCGCACCAGCGAGGGCTTCGTGGAGAACTTCGGGCCGGCGCTCATCGCCCGGGCCGGCGAGGAAGCCCCCGGCGTGCGCCTGCGCTTCGTGCGCAAACCCGACAAGGACAGCGCCCCCCTGCGCGATGGCAGCGTCGACCTGGAAACCGGCGTCGTCGGCAAGAACGCAGCACCGGAGCTGCGCGTGCAAGCCCTGTTCCGTGACCGCTTCGTCGGCGTGGTGCAGCCTGGGCACGACCTCGCCCACGGCGAGGTGACGCCTGCGCGCTATGCCGCCAGCCGGCACATCCGCGTGGAACGCCCGGGGCAGGCGCGGGGGGCCATCGACGAAGCCCTCGACGCCCTCGGGCTGACGCGGCAGATCATCACCCTCGTCGACGGCTTTGCCGCCGCCCTGGCCCTGGCCCGCGCCTCCGACCTGATCGCCAGCGTGCCCGAACGCCACACCGGCATCCTGCGCGCCGGCATGCACAGCTTCCCCCTGCCCTTCGCCTTGCCGGAGATCACCGTCTCCCTGCTCTGGCACCCCCGCCTGGACGCCGACCCCGCCCACCGCTGGCTGCGGGGCCTGCTGCGGGCGGTGTGCGGGGCGGATCGCTCGCTCACGGCGGCGCCGCCCTGGCCTCCGGCGGAATGACCCGCGGCCGCTCAGCGCAATGAGCTGCGCAGCAGCGCTGACGGGTATTCGCCAAAACGCGCCCGGAAGCGGGCGGCAAAGGCGCCCAGATTGGCGTACCCCCACTGCTCGGCGATGGAGGCCACCGTCGCCCCCTCCGGTGCGGCGATCAAGGCCCGCCGGACGCCGTCGAGGCGCACTTCACGCAAGAAGGCCATGGGCGTGGTGCTGCGAAAGTGACGGAAAGCCGAGGACAGGCCCCGCGCACTGACGCCCACCGCCTGGGCGACTTCGCCCACCGTCGGGGCCTGCCGGGCATGCTCGCGCATATAGTGTTCGGCCTGCAGAACCTGCCGTGGCGCGGGTGTGGAAGGATGCGGCGGCACACCCGCCCGGGCACTCCACTCCATCAGCATGTGCATCCCCAGCATCTCCTCGAGATGCCGCCCCAGGGGCCCTTCCGCCACCTGCCGGGGAAACTCGGCGACACAGCGGCAACAGTATTCGAGCAACGCATTCCAGGCCGAGGTACGTCCACCGATGGCCAGCTTGGTGGCCCACAAGCGCGCGTCGGCAGGGTGGCCTGCCCAGCGCAGGTAGAGCCTCTCCAGGCAGTCGTGGGGAAAGGTGACATTCACCTGAAGATGATCCTCATTGAAGGACGCCTGATAGTCGGTACGGCTGGTATCCACCAGAAAACTCTCACCCACGCCGGTCTCCACCGCCGTCCGCGCCGAACTCCAGTGCCGGGCCGCGCCCCGGATGGTGGTGAGCACCATGCCCATGCCCGCCTGCTGAAAGAAGTCGGACAGATGCACCGGTATCCCGTAGGAGAACCGGCTCAGGGTCATCTGGCCGATGGACACCGCATGCAGATCGGCATCGGGCGCCAGGCAGCGGGCCCCGGGGTGAACGCGATAGGGCATGTACACCCGCCGGGTAAAGACCTCCAGCTCGTCAAAATCGTGGGTAACAATCAACCGATGCCTGTCCGTCATGGCACCGCCCGCATCCATGACCAACGCGCCGCTCAAGCTCTCCATGGCTCTCTCCTCACTCTGGGCGGCCGGCCCCGACCGCAGGGCCGTACCGGCCGGAACCGCGTCAGAAGACGTTCAGCAGACGCAGATTGACGCGCACATCTTCGCGCACGCCGTTATCCACCGTGAGGTCCTTGCCCAGGGTGCCCAGCACCTGCCAGCCCGGTACAAGGAAGTGCGACGCGCCGATCGATGCGCGGCTGCGGCGTTGCCTGTCGTTCTGACCCACTCCGTCGACTTCGGTCTCGCCCCCGCTCAGCTGGGACAGGCTGAGGCTGAACGCGGTGGCCGGAGAAAGGTGATAGCGCAGGTGTGACTGAAGATCCCAACTGCGCCGCTGGCTCAAGGTCTGGCTGCCAGGGCCAAAATCGCGGTTGTCCCCATAAAACTGCACATCACCCACCAGATCGAGGGAGAACGACGCCCCCAGGGGCATCACGCCTGCGGCCTGGAGAGCAAACTTCCAGCGATTCTCCCCAAAGGGATTGAGCGTGCGATGGCGGTCGTACTGCCCGGTGGGCAGCCACAGCCAGGGTGTCACCCCCAGCACGCGCCGACGCTCGTCCTTGTAGAGAAACACGGTACTCGCCAGGATCAGGTCGCCCACCCCATTGCGCACGCTGGCGCCCCCGAGATCGCCGGCCGTCTGGATCGATCCGAAGGGCAGCAGGAACTGGGGCGCGACGGTGATCCCGCCGATGTCCACATACTTGACCGCCCTCAGAACCCCCACCTGGGCGCGCACGCCCGCATCGTCGGAAACCCGGCGCCCCCCCGCGTAAAGGGTGTCACCGCTCGAATACTGGTAGTAGAGCAGCCCGAGCCGGGTGCCTGCCGGCACGTAATCGTAGTCTCCGGCATCCACGCTCACCGCACACACCTGTTGCGACACCAACGCGATGGCGGCAGCGACCATCGTGACCGCAATCCGCTTATGTCCAGCGTGGCGGATTCGGGTGCCTGTATCCGGGCAATTGCAGACGAGGTCCGGCGCATTCTTTTTAATCATGAAAATGTCTCCTTTGGGTGGGGTCGCGCATTCGGTCTGATGCGCTCGAAAACCCCGCGGCAAATCTGCCGTGAATGGCACGGACTGCCCGTTCCAATTCGGCAACGACCTGTCCCGGAACGGCATTTATTTATTTCCTCTATCCGGCCCGGATCTTGACCGAATGGAAATCTAGTTGATTGCCGAATAGCCCCCCAGAAAAGGGATGGCACTTTCACGCTTCGTTCAAAAGAACGCCAAGGATCGACAAGATGTGCCGTCGTCTCTCCTCCTAAAGTCCTTCTCAACACGGGGCCCGGTGCCTCGAACAAGGTGCCGACCCGTGCCACTGCAGAAGCCCCCGCCAGGGGGCAACCCCACAGCATAAGAATGTGAAGGAGACGATATGAACACCACACAAGCCCAAGGGGCAGCCGCATCGAACCAGAGCGCTGCGCCGCATTTCGATGCCATCGTGATCGGAGCGGGCGTCGCCGGCCTCTACCAGTTGCACCGCCTGCGGGAGCTCGGGATGAAGGTGCGCGCCTTCGAGACCGGCACCGGCGTGGGCGGCACCTGGTACTGGAACCGCTATCCCGGCGCACGTTTCGACTCCCAGGCAGAGATCTACCAGTATTGGTTCTCCGAGGAACTGTACAAATCCTGGCAGCCGTCCGAACGCTTTCCCGCCCAGCCCGAAACTGAGCGCTGGCTCAATCACGTGGCCGACAAGCTCGATCTGAAAAAGGACATCCAGTTCAATACCCGGATCACCTCGGCCCACTATGACGAACAGGAAGATCTGTGGCGTATCACCACCGCTGACGGTGTCGAGATGACAGCCCAGTTCCTCATTGCCTGCTGCGGCATGCTGTCCGCCCCCATCGTCGAACGTTTCCCCGGCCAGGCGTCTTTCAAGGGCGAGCTTTACATCACCGGCCTGTGGCCCAAGGAGCCGGTGGACCTGAAGGGTAAGCGGGTGGCCGTTGTGGGCACCGGCGCCACCGGCATCCAGGTGATCCAGAGCATCGCCCCGGAGGTCGGCTCCATGAAGGTGTTTGTGCGCACGCCCCAGTACGTCATCCCCATGCACAACCCCAAGTACTCGCGGGAGGACTGGGAGAAGTGGGGCTCGCGCTTCCACGAGCTGAAGAAGCGGGTCCGCTCCACCTTTGCCGGCTTCGACTACGATTTCGACGCCGGCCCCTGGGCCGAGAAGACGCCGGAAGAGCGCACCGAAGTACTGGAGCGTCTGTGGAACGACGGCTCACTGGCCCTGTGGCTCGCGTCCTTCCCCGAGATGTTCGTGGATGAGGAGGTCAGCGAGGAGGTATCGAAGTTCGTCCGCGCCAAGATGCGCACGCGCCTGCAGAACCGGGAAGATCTCTGTGATCTGCTGATCCCGAAGGATTACGGCTTTGGCACCCACCGCGTGCCGTTGGAGAACAAATACTTGGAGGTGTACCTGCAACCCAACGTGGAAGCCGTGGATTGCAGCACCGTGCCCATCGAACGGGTCGTGCCCGAAGGCCTCCAGACCGCCGACGGGAAGGTACATGAAGTGGATGTGATCATCCTTGCCCTGGGCTTTGATGCCGGCTCCGGCGCCCTCACCCGCATCGACTTCCGCGGACGCGACGGCCGCTCCCTCAAGGAGCAATGGAGCCAGGAGATCCGCACCGCCATGGGCCTGCAGGTGCACGGTTATCCCAACCTGTTCACCACCGGCGCGCCCCTGGCCCCGTCGGCAGCCCTGTGCAACATGACCACCTGCCTGCAACAACAGGTGGACTGGATCACCGACTGCATCATCTACGCCCGCAAACACGGCAAGAAGGTGGTGGAAGCCACCAAGGAGTTTGAAGACAACTGGGTGCAGCACCACGACGAGACCGCCGCCAAGACCCTCGTGGTCAAGACCGACTCCTGGTACATGGGCTCCAACGTGGACGGCAAACCCCGTCGCCTGATCTCCTACATCGGCGGAGTGGGCAACTACAACAGCCAATGCGACGACCTGGCCAGCAAGGGCTACCCCGGCTTCGCCATGCGCTGAACAGAAAGGAGAGCACCATGAATCGACTTTCCGGAAAGACCGCCGTCATCACCGGCGGCAGCAGCGGCCTCGGGCTGGCCATCACCCGGCGCATGGCCGAAGAAGGCGCCGCAGTGGTCATCCTCGACCGCGACACCCAGGGTCAGGCCGTGGCAGACGCCATCTGCACCGCCGGGGGCAAAGCCCTTTTCGTGCAGGGCGACGTGACCGACGAGGACCGGGTCTGCGAAGCAATGCGGCTGACGGCCACGCATTTCGGGCGTATCGACGTACTGGTCAATAACGCGGGCATCGAAGGTCAGAACATCCCCACCGACCAGTTGCCCCTGGCCGAATGGAACCGGGTCATGGCCGTGGATGCGACCTCGGTCTTCTTGTGCACCAAACACGTCATCCCCCACCTGCGCCAGGCCGGCAGCGGCTCGATCATCAACATCTCGTCCATCTACGGGATCGTCGGGGGCGGTGACATTCCGCCCTACCACGCCGCCAAGGGCGCCGTGCGGACCATGACCAAGAACGACGCCCTGCTCTATGCCAGGGAGCGCATCCGCGTGAACTCCATCCACCCCGGCTTCGTGTTCACCCCGCTCGTGGACCGCTACGTCCACGACAACGGGCTGGCACACGACGCGGCCAAGGCTCATCTGGATGCCCTCCACCCCCTGGGCGGCACCGGCACCCCCGACGACATCGCCTGGGGCGCCGTATATCTGGCATCGGACGAAGCCCGTTGGGTGACCGGCGCCGAGCTGGTCATTGACGGCGGTTACACCGCCCGCTGAGCGCCCTCACCTCAGGGCTGGCCTGCACTGGCGTGCCAGCCCACCTTCCGGAGGAAACACACATGAACACCTATTACACCCAGGACATCCACGGCCCCTTCAAGACCATCAGCATCGGTCGGCTTGAGCTTGAGGAAGGCGGCGTGCTGGACGACTGCACACTGGCCGTCGCCACCCATGGGCAGCTCAATGCCGCCAGGGACAATGCCATCCTCGTCCCGACCTGGTATTCGGGCACCAGCAAGATCATGGAACAGGTCTATATCGGCCCGGGCCACGCCCTGGATCCAGACCGTTACTTCATCATCGTGGTCAACCAGATCGGCAATGGGCTCTCCCTCTCTCCGAGCAATGCCCCTGCCCCGATCGCCGGCCCGAATTTTCCCCGCGTGCGTATCGGTGACGACGTCCGCGCCCAGCACCGCCTGCTCACCGAGCATTTCGGCATCGAGCGGCTGGCCCTGGTGGTGGGCGGCTCGATGGGCGCCCAACAGACCTACGAATGGGCCGTGCGCTACCCGGACATGGTCGAGCGGGCAGCCCCCATCGCCGGTACCGCGCGCAACACCGAGCACGACTTCGTCTTTGCCGACACGCTGATGGAGGCCATCACTACCGACCCGGGCTTCCGGGGGGGCAGCTATGCCGATCCGGCCGAGGTGGCCGCCGGCCTGCGCCGTCACGCCAAGCTGTGGACAGTGATGGGCTGGAGCACCGAGTTCTTCCGCGGTGGCCGCCACCGGGTGTTGGGCTTCGAGAACATGGACGCCTTCGTCGATCAGTTCATGACCGGCTACTTCGGCCCCATGGACCCCAACAACCTGCTGTGCATGGCCTGGAAGTGGCAGCGTGGTGATGTGAGCCGGCACACCGGCGGTGATCTGGCCCAGGCCCTGGGGCGCATCAAGGCAAAGACCTTCGTGATGCCCATCAGCCACGACATGTTCTTCCCGCCCAGCGACTGCCTGGCCGAACAGCAACTCATCCCGGGCAGCGAGTTCCGCCCGATTACCAGCATGGACGGGCATCTCGCCCTGTTCGGCACCGATGCCAACGCCGTGGCGGAACTGGACGCCAATCTGCGGGCCCTGCTCGGCGCATAGCCCCCTCCGGAAGCGGATGACTGCGCCGCCCCCGGGCGGAGCATGTCAGCCACCTTCCTTCTCGGGCGCATCAGAGCCAGCTGGTGCGCCCTCTTTTTACCTGTACCACGGGCTGCACCCGCTCAGGCCAGCCCTTCCTTGCGCAGACGGGCCGGCGTGGTGCCCATGCGCCCACGCATCATCCGCGTCAGGTGCGCCTGGTCGGCAAAACCGCACATGGCCGCCACTTCCTTGATGGCCTGGCCCCCCGTCGATAGCAGCCGGACCGCCCGTTCAAGTCGGCGCCGGGTGACGTAATCGTAGGGCGACACCCCCGTGGTGGCCCGGAAATGCCGCGAGAAGGTCCACACCCCCAGACCGACGATGTCCGCCATCTGCTCGATGGTGACCCCCTCATGCAGGTGCGTGTCCAGGTATTCGTCCAGACGACGCATCCGGCCCGGCGACAACGGCCCCACCGGCATGTCGTCCCGGAACTTGATCAGCGCGTACTTGCGGAAGAGATTGACGGCCAGCTGGATCGCCAGGGATTCGGCATACAGGCTGCCCCCCATTCCCCGATGTTCTGCCTCGGCAGTGATGGCATCGACGATCCCCGTCACGACAGGATCCTGGGCCTGCAGCACATCATGCAGACGCACCTCGCAGATGGGCCGATCTGTGATGTCGGTGGCCACGCGGGCCATCAGCGCCTCGGAGAGGTAGGTGTGGGTGACGTTGATGCACTCCGTCCAGTGCCAGTGGGATTGCTCTGAACGGGTAAGGAGAGAGAAGTCCCCTGGCATGCAGCGTTTGCGCGTCCACCGCCCCTCCACCCGGCGGTCCATGGGAGTCTGGCCGCTGCGGTAACGCACCACCATGTAGTGATCCATCGGGGGGATCGGCACATCGAGCCCGGTGTAGAGATAGGCCCGGTGCCCCACATCCTTCCAGCCCAGCCCGTCGCTGGCAGAAACAATCTGCCCCGGCACCCAGGTAGGAAGATCTCGCGGTGTGATCAGCGTTGGCATCGGACGACTCGTCTGGGGCAGAAGGTGCGTGGAACAGACCGTACCGAAATCGACGGATGCCTAGAATACAAGAATCCTTGAATTGATTAATAAATTTGTCTGATCAATTTCCGGGATTTGCTAGGCCCGCGACGCCGGCCCCATCCCCATGTGACGATGCCTGCCGGCCCACGTGCAGCACGTAATCCCCCAGCCATGAGGACGCGCTCGTCACGACCACCGCATCGCCCTTCTGGAGGGGATCCCACTGGGCCTCCGGCAGGCAAATGCTCCACCTGGAAAACAGGTCTTCGGTATCCAGCTCGATCCGGGTTTTGCAGGCGCCAAGGCGATGGGAGCCGCCCTTGAAGGAAACCTGCGCCTGAAAGGTACGCACCTCTCCCAATTGATGGGCGGGCCAGGCTGGCAGCACGGCGGCAAAAGGCAGGTAGTGCAGGTAGACCAGGAGAACAAACCCAAGCAGGTAGAGATGGACGCGCTCGCCTTCGATGACGTCGGCTGACCCCACCCAGCGGGTCATTACGTATGACAGGAAAAGGGCTGCGCCCAGCGCGAACAGGGCGACTTCGGGCGCCGGGAAGAAATTCACCCTGAGTGCGAGCACACTCATGGCTGCCATCCCCAGAAGCCAGGCGGTAAGGGCAGGACGGGTCTTGGGACGGGTTGAGTCCGCGGGTGCGGCTTCCACCGGCACCTCTCGGGCAAGCAGTCCTATCGCCAGAATGAGGATGCCGGTGCAGATCAGGATGCCGGGTGCAAGACTGGCCAGCGTTCCGACACAGGCGGGCAGCAGGAGCTGCCGAAAGCCCGGCATACCCAGACGTAGGGGCGCGCCGCAGGACTGACAAGCAAAGCTGCGCCCCGGACGGATACACGCCTTTCGCCACAGGCTGATTGGCTTGCCACCACAGGCAGGGCAAGCGGGTCCGTTCAGGTTCAAGGGTGGCGCCTCAAGTCACGGGAGAGGCCGCATTATCCCGGGCGAGGGCGGCACGGTCCATGCCTTTTGCATCAACCGACCAACCCACAGCGAATGAGATCGCCCCCACACGGGCAGCGGCTTCACCTCCTCCCGTGGGGTCGAATTCATTCGACCTGAGTCCGCTGAATCATCGGCATGCCTTTCATCAGAGTCCGAGGTCGAATAAACCTGTTTTCCTCGGTTGTGCTCCCCGAACCAGACGCAAACCCAATGCTGACACGGGTTTTCCCTCCACTGGCCGGATCACCCGATGGGTGAAGCTGAAGGGGTTCATGGGACGCGCCAAGGGCGGCTGGAGGGACTGTGGGGGCGCCTTCAGTCGCCCGCGGACGTTGATAAAGGGCATGCCTGTGATCGACGCGTGGGTGGGCGACTGAAGTCGCCCCCACAGCAGAGACCGTATCGACCGTCAGACGACGCGTCAAACGGAGGAAAGCAGGATGAATTCGACCTCACAGAAGGGCTGCCGTCCACGCTTTGTCAGAGGTAACGAGGCCTGGACTGATCCGAGCTCAGCCTGTCGCAGCCCCCATGGCCTTGAAATACGCATCCAGCCGGGCGATCCAGCCGGCCTTCTCGGCGTCGGTGGCGAAGCTGGCTTCGAAGCTGTTGCGGGCCAGGCGGTACCAGGTGGGGGTGTCGAAGTGGAAGGCCTCCTGGACGGCGCGGAGGTTGGCGTTGAGGTAGCCGCCGAAGTAGGCGGGGTCGTCGCTGTTGAGGGTGACCTTGGCGCCGGCCGCGAGCAGCCGGGGCAGGCTGTGATCGCTCATCTTCTCGAACACGCACAGGCGGGTGTTGGAGAGGGGGCAGACGGTGAGGGGGATGCCGTCGCGGGCCAGGCGGGCCAGCACCGCGGGGTCGTCGGTGGCGCGCACGCCGTGGTCGATGCGCACCGCGCCGAGGAGATCGAGGGCTTCGGTGATGTACTCGGGCGGGCCTTCCTCGCCGGCGTGGGCCACCACCGGTTTGCCGAGGGCGCGGCAGCGGGCGAACAGGCGGGCAAACTTGGACGGCGGGTGGCCCTTCTCGGAAGAGTCCAGGCCGAAGCCATGGATGCGGTCCAGCCAGGGCTCGGCCTCGTCCAGGCAGGCCAGGCATTCGTCCTCGCTGAGGTGGCGCAGGAAACACAGGATCAGCCGGCCGGAGATGCCGTAGCGCGCCCGCCCCTCGGCGAGGCCGTCTTCCAGGCCTTCCAGCACGGTGGTGAAGGGGACGCCGCGGGCGGTGTGGGTCTGCGGGTCGAAGAAGACCTCCACGTGGATCACCTTGTCGGCGGCGGCGCGCTTGAGGTAGGCCAGCATCAGGTCGTAGAAGTCTTCCCGGGTGCGCAGTACGTCGGCGCAGGCGTAGTACAGGTCGAGAAAGCTCTGCAGGCTGTCAAAGGCGTAGGCGGCGCGCAGGGCGGCCTCGTCGGGATAGGGCAGGGCGATGCCGTTGCGGCGCGCCAGGGCGAAGGCCAGGTCGGGCTCCAGGGTGCCTTCGATATGCACGTGGAGCTCGGCCTTGGGCATGCCGAGGGCGATGTCGAGGGGGTCGGGTGCGGTCATGGTGTCTCCCGGTGGGCTGCAGAATACCCGCATCTTAGATGCCAAATAAAAAGGGCGCAGCCGAAGCCGCGCCCAAGTGCCACTTCGCGAGGAGAAACGGGGTCTTACTTGGGAATGGCGCCTTCGACGCCTTCCACGTAGAAATTCATCTTGCGCAGTTCCGGGTCGCCCATGGTCTTGGCGGCGGCCAGCACTTCCTTGCCGTCCTGGGCCTTCAGCGGGCCGGTGAAGGGGTGCAGCTTGCCGGCCTTGATGGCGTCGCGACGTTCTTCGGCGAGCTTCTTCACGTCGGCCGGCACGGCCGGGCCGAAGGCTTCGATATTCACCGCGCCTTCCTTGACGCCCCACCAGATGTCGCCGGTCTTCCAGGTGCCATCCAGCACTTCGCCGACGGCCTTGTTGTAGATCACGCCCCAGTGCAGCACGGAGGCCGCCAGGTGGGCCTTGCCGCCGAACTTGCTCATGTCCGAATCCCAGCCGAAGGCCAGCACGCCCTTCTCCTGGGCAGCCTGGACCACGGCGGGCGAGTCGGTGTTCTGCATCAGCACGTCGGAGCCCTGGGCGATCAGGGTCAGGGCGGCTTCCCGCTCCTTGCCCGGGTCGAACCAGCTGTTCACCCAGATGGCGCGGGTAGTGGCCTTGGGATTGACGCTGCGGGCGCCCAGGGTGAAGGCGTTGATGTTGCGGATCACTTCGGGGATGGGGATGGACGCCACCACACCGAGCTTGCCGGACTTGCTCATCTTGCCGGCCACCACGCCGAGCATGTAGGCCCCTTCGTAGGTGCGCACATCGTAGAGGCCCAGATTGGGGGCGCTCTTGTAGCCGGTGGCGTGCATGAACTTGGTGTTGGGGAAGGCCTTGGCCACCTTGAGCTGCTGGTTCATGTAGCCGAAGGAGGTGGCGAAGATCATCTTGTAGCCCTGCTGGGCCAGGTCACGGAAGACGCGCTCCGCGTCCGCCGTCTCGGGCACGTTCTCGACAAAGGTGGTCTTCACCTTGTCGCCGAACTTGGCCTCGACCGCCTTGCGGCCCTGGTCGTGGGCGTAGGTCCAGCCATGGTCACCGGTCGGGCCGATGTACACAAAGCCGATCTTGGCGGGGTCGGCAGCCACAGCCTGGCTGGCGAGCCCCAGGGTCACCAGGACAGCGGCAGCGGCGCTCTTGAAACGGGACAGGGACATGGGGTTCTCCGTGGTTCACAGGTTGAAGTGCATGGCCCCACTGTAACGGCAAGCTCGGCTGCAACCCATCCCGGTTCCGTTATGAAGGGTATATGGTTCGGGGCACAAGTCGGGCCGGGGAGAGCCGCGATAATTCCCCATCGCCACTTCGAGACGCCACCATGCCCCAGCCCAACCCCCGGGACGAGCACTTTCTGCGCCACGCCATCGCCCTGTCCCACCAGGTACGGCGCCAGGGCAAGCACCCCTTCGCCGCCCTGGTAGTGGATGCCGCCGGGCAGATCGTGGCGGAGGCGGGCAACGATTCCCTGCCGCCGGAGGGCGACCCGACCCGCCACGCGGAGCTGGTGGCCGCCGCCCTCGCTGCCCGTCACCTGCCGCCGGAAGTGCTGGCCGGCGCCACCCTCTACAGCAGCGCCGAGCCCTGCGCCATGTGCGCCGGGGCGATCTACTGGTGCGGCATCGGGCGGGTGGTGTACGCCCTGTCGGAGCACGCGCTGCTGGGCCTCACCGGCGATCACCCGGAGAACCCCACCTTCTCCCTGCCCTGCCGGGAGGTGTTCTCCCGCGGTCAACGCCACATCGAGGTGATCGGGCCGGCCCTGGAGGCCGAAGCCGCCGCCGCCCATGCCGGCTTCTGGACGCCCCGCTGAGCCGGCCCCCCCGGAAGCCACCGGACAACAGGCTGGGCTAGTAGAATCACGGCTCCATTTTCTGTACAGCGGGGCCGCCCCGCCCCCCAGCCTCCCATGACCAGCCTGACCTCCCTGACGCAACTCCCGCAGAGCCACATCTTCCGCAAAGGCGACGTGTTCGTCCTGTTCGGTGAACTTTTCGGGCGGGGCTACGCCAGCGGCCTCGTCAATGAAGCCCGCCAGGCGGGCATGGAGATCATCGGCATTACGGTAGGCCGGCGCGACGAGAACAACGCCCTGCGCGCCCTCAACGACGAAGAGCTGGCCGCCGCCGAGGCCGGCCTGGGTGGCACGATCATCAACGTGCCCCTGATGGCCGGCTTCGACCTCGACGCCCCCGCCGGCGAGCCCACCCCCACCGAACTCCTCGGCGCCCTGACCCTCAAGACCTGGACCGAGGACAAGCTCGACTGGGCCCACATCGAGAAATGCCGCCAGATCGGCATCCAGCGCTTCAAGGACGCCGTGGCCCAGGTGATGGCCCGGCTGGAAGGCATGATCGCCGACGGCCGCAACGTCTACTTCGCCCACACCATGGCCGGCGGCATCCCCAAGGCCAAGGTCTTCCTGGCCATCGCCAACCGCGTCTACAAGGGCAAGGGCGAGCGCTTCCTGTCCTCCCAGGTGCTCCTCGACAGCGACCTGGGCAAGCTGATCCTGCAGAACTTCGACGAAGTCTCGGCCAACAGCTTCCAGTACCTCATCGAAGGCAGCGCCGCCCTGCGTGCCCGCATCGAAGCCAGCGGCGGCCAGGTGCGCTACTCGGCCTACGGCTACCACGGCACCGAGATCCTCATCGACGGCCGCTACCAGTGGCAGACCTACACCAGCTACACCCAGGGCAAGGCCAAGATGCGCCTGGAAGACATCGCCCGGGACGCCTGGGCGCAGGGCATCAAGGCCACCGTGTATAACTGCCCGGAGATCCGTACCAACTCCTCCGACATCTTCGTCGGCGTCGAGCTGCCGCTGATCTCCCTGCTCTACGCCCTCAAAAAGGAAAACGGCGGCGCCTGGGCCGAGGCCCAGTGGCAGGCCTGCAATGCCCTGCTGGCCGACGGCCACACCGTGGAAGAAGTGCTCGCCAAGGTGGACGCCTTCCATGGCAGCGAGGTGATGCAGGGCTTCCGCGACTTCCCCGCCTGGCCGATGCCCAACAGCCAGGCCTTGGCCGACCTGATGATCGGCACCTCGGATGACATCGTGCAGATGCACACCGACCGCAAGGCCCTGATCACCGACCTGCTCAGCAGCCTGGTGCTCGAAGCCACCGGCCCGCTGATGCTGCGCGAGACCTCCGCCCCGGCCGGCCCGGTGCTGTGGCTCAACCACGACATCATCGCCCGCCAGCTCAACCAGCTCCACGCCTGAGCCCGGCGCCAGCCCGGGTCGCACCGGGCTGGCTTGCATGACGGCGGACGGAGAGCCCGTGGGGTCGAGTTCATTCGACCGCAGACCTACGCTCACCGGCCAGCCGTGATCCCTCGCGAAGGGATCGAATAAACCTGACTTCCTCAGTTTTAAGCATCGTCTTACGGTCGATACGGCGTCTACCGTAGGGGCGGCTTCAGTCGCCCACCGTGCGTTGATCGCCGGCGCGCCCTTGATCGAAGTCCGCGGGCGACTGAAGTCGCCCCTACGCTCCCGCCAGCCACTACCGCCAGAGCCTCCCAGGCATTCCTTCGGCTTCACCCATCGGGTGATCCGAGCGAGGAAAACCAGACCCGCCCCCGCCGCTCATACGGCGTTCCGGATACCGCTTATACGCCTCGGCAGGCAGCGGGCCGGCAATCCATGTGTTAACTTGAAACTGTCCCGACACGCTGGCAGCGACAAGGCCGAACCATGAGCGAACGCCCCATTCACTTCTATTTCCGCGGTGCGATCCGGCAACTGGACGGCGTTGCGCCCACCCGCACGGTGCTCCAGTACCTGCGCGAGGACGCCCACGCCTGCGGCACCAAGGAGGGCTGTGCCGAGGGCGACTGCGGCGCCTGCACCGTGGTGCTTGGCGAGAGGGTGGACGGCCAGCTCCAGTTGCGCGCTGTGAATGCCTGCATCCAGTTCGTGCCCAGCCTGGACGGCAAGGCCCTATTCACCGTCGAGGATCTGGACAGTCTGGGCGGGCTGGGCATGACCGGCCTGCTGCATCCGGTGCAACAGGCCCTGGTGGACCGCCACGCCTCCCAGTGCGGCTTCTGCACGCCGGGCTTCGCCATGTCCCTGTTCGCCCTGTACGAGAACCACACGGAGTGCCCCTCGCGCAGCGCCATCTGCGACAGCCTGTCGGGTAACCTGTGCCGGTGCACCGGCTACCGGCCCATCCTCGATGCCGTGCCCCTCGCCTACGCCCAGCCGCGGGTCAGCGTGGATAGGGATGCGGTGCTCTCCGCCCTGGACGAGATGACGGCCCTGCCCGCCCTGGAATACGTGGGTGCAGGGCGTCGTTTCAGCACCCCACGCAGCCTGGCGGATCTCGCCGCGGCCCGCCTGGCCGCGCCCGATGCCCGCCTGCTGGCCGGCTCCACCGACGTGGGCCTGTGGGTGACCAAACAGCTGAGGGATCCGGGTGATCTGATCTACCTGGGCGCCGTGGAGGAACTGAAGGCCATCCGCACCGACGCGGCCGGGTTGTTCATCGGTGCCGGCGCCAGCCTCACCGATGCCTTCGAGGCGCTCACGGTTTTTGAACCGGCGTGGGCCGAACTGGCCCGGCGCTTCGCCTCCCTGCCGGTGCGCAACGCCGGCACTCTGGGCGGCAACGTGGCCAACGGCTCGCCCATCGGCGACTCCATGCCCGGCCTGATCGCCATGGGCGCCGAGATCCTGCTGCAACGGGGCGAACGGCTGCGCCGGCTGCCCCTGGAGGACTTCTACCTCGCCTACCAGAAGACGGCCCTCGAAGCCGGCGAGTTCGTGCTCGGGCTGCACCTCCCGCCACCGCCTGCCGACCGCCATTTCCGTACCTGGAAGGTCTCCAAGCGTGAAGACCAGGACATCTCGGCGGTGTGCGGCGCCTTTGCCCTGGACATCCGTGACGGGCACATCCAGGGCGCCCGCATCGCCTTCGGTGGCATGGCCGCCACCCCCCTGCGGGCCCGCGCCACCGAAGCCTTTCTGCTCACCCGCCCCTGGGATCAGGCCACGGTGAATGCCGCGGCGGAAGTACTGGCCCACGAATACACCCCCCTCTCCGACATGCGCGCCTCGTCGGCCTACCGCAGCCGGGTGGCCGCCGGGCTGCTGCAGCGCCTGTGGCTGGAGAGCGGCGCAGGTGACGCAAGCGGCGGCGGGCCGGTGCCGGTACGCCTCGCCGATCTGGAGGACACCCTGTGAACGCCCCCGACCCCAAGCCCCTGCCCGGCGTTGGTGCCGGCCTGCCCCACGAAAGCGCCCACCTCCACGTCACCGGGCGGGCCACCTACGTGGACGACATCGCCGTACCCGCCGGCACCCTGCATGCCGCCCTGGGCCTGTCCAGCGTCGCCCACGGGCGTATCCGTGTGCTCGACCTGTCCGCCGTGCGGGCGGCCCCGGGGGTGCGCGACGTGATCGTCGCCGCCGACATCCCGGGCATCAACGACTGCGGGCCGGTGAAGCACGACGACCCCATCCTGTGCGCCGGCGAGATCCTTTTCCACGGCCAGCCCCTGTTTGCCGTGGCCGCCGACAGCCATGACGCTGCCCGCCGCGCCGCCCGCCTGGCCCGGGTCGAGGTGGATGCGCTGCCCGCCCTGCTCACCGCCGAGGCCGCTGCCGAAGCCGAATCCTGGGTGCTGCCCCCCGTCGAGGTGAGCCGTGGCGACACCCCCGCCGCCCTGGCCGCAGCCCCCCACCGCCTGCGTGGCGAGGTCCAGCTGGGCGGCCAGGAGCACTTCTACCTGGAGGGCCAGATCGCCTGCGCCATCCCCGGCGAAGACCACACCCTGCGCCTCCTCACCTCCACCCAGCACCCCACCGAGATGCAGCACATGGTGGCCCATGCCCTGGGCTGGCGGGTGCATCAGGTGATCGCCGAATGCCGGCGCATGGGCGGCGGCTTTGGCGGCAAGGAGAGCCAGTCGGCGCAGATCGCCTGCATCGCCGCGGTGCTGGCGGTGCGCAGCGGCAAGGCCGTCAAGCTGCGCCTGGACCGGGATGACGACATGCGCATCACCGGCAAGCGCCATGATTTCCACATCGAGTACGAGGCCGGGTTTGATGATCGCGGGCAGATCCTCGGCCTGCGCCTGCTGCTGGCCTCCCGCTGCGGCTTCTCGGCCGACCTGTCGGGGCCGGTGAACGACCGGGCCATCTTCCACGCCGACAACGCCTACTACCTGGACGCAGTGGACATCCTGAGCCTGCGCGGGCTCACCCATACGGTGTCCAACACTGCCTTCCGCGGTTTCGGCGGCCCCCAGGGCATGTTCGCCATCGAATCGGTGATCGACGACATCGCCCGCCACCTGGGCCTGGATGCCCTGGCCGTGCGCCAGGTCAACTTCTACGGCGACAGCGCCGGTGACATCCGCAACGTCACCCACTACGGCATGCAGGTGGAGGACAACGTGATCAGTCCGCTGGTGGCCCAGCTGGCCGACAGCGCAGGCTACGCCGCACGCCGGGCGGCCATCGACGCCTTCAACGCCACCAGCCCGGTCATCAAGAAGGGGCTGGCGCTGACCCCGGTGAAGTTCGGCATCTCCTTCACCGCCACCTTCTACAACCAGGCCGGGGCGCTGGTGCATGTGTACAACGACGGCACCGTGCTGGTCAGCCATGGCGGCACCGAGATGGGCCAGGGCCTGTACACCAAGATCCGCCAGATCGTCGCCCAGGAATTCGGCCTGCCCGTGGAGGACGTGCGCCTGTCCTCCACCGACACCAGCCGCGTGCCCAACACCTCGGCCACCGCCGCCTCCAGCGGCACCGACCTCAACGGCAAGGCCGCCCAGGCCGCCTGCCAGGCCATCCGCGGACGCATCGCCGGCTTTGTGGCCGAACGCCTGGGCGTGAGCCAGGACGCCGTGCTGTTTGCGGCCGGCCAGGTCAGCGCGCCGGGCTTCGATGCCCCCTTCGCCGCAGTGGTGTCCGATGCCTACCGGGCGCGGGTGCAATTGTGGGATGCGGGCTTCTACAAGACACCCAAGATCCACTACGACCCCGTCACCATGCAGGGGCGGCCCTTCTATTACTTCTCCTATGGCGCCTCGGTGAGCGAAGTGGCCATCGACACCCTGACCGGTGAATCGAAGGTGCTGCGGGTGGACATCCTCCACGACGTGGGCCGCTCCATCAATCCGGCGCTGGACATCGGCCAGATCGAAGGCGGCTTCATCCAGGGCATGGGCTGGCTGACCACCGAGGAGCTGGTCTATGCCAGCGACGGCCGCCTCGCCACCCACGCCCCCTCCACCTACAAGATCCCGGCCGTCTCCGACCTGCCGCCGGATTTCCGGGTGGCCCTGTTCGATAACGAGAACGTGGAAGACAGCATCCACCGCTCCAAGGCCGTCGGCGAACCACCGCTGATGCTGGCCTTCTCGGTGTTCTTCGCCCTGCGTGACGCGGTGGCGGCCGCCCTCGGCCCCGGTGCCCGACCCCGGCTCGACGCACCGGCCACGCCGGAAGCCATTCTCAAGGCCCTGAACGGAGGCGCGCTGTGATCGCGACCCCACGACTCAGGGCTCAAACCACCCACCTGGAGGTGTCACCATGAACGACTGGCTCCACACCCTGGCCAACTGGCTGGAAGCCGGCCAGCCTGCGGTGCTTGTCACCGTGGTGCGTACCGATGGCTCGACCCCCCGGGAGGCCGGCGCCACCATGCTGGTGGGCCGCGCCAGCACCGCCGACACCATCGGCGGCGGCCACCTGGAATGGCTGGCCAGCACCACCGCCCGGGAGCTGCTGGTGGAGGGCGGCCCGCCACGCCTGATGCGCTTTGCCCTCGGTGCCTCCCTGGGGCAATGCTGCGGCGGCGTGGTGTGGCTGGCGCTGGAGCGCATCGACGTGCGTGACGCCGCCATCTGGCGCACCCGCGCCGAAGCCGTGGCAGGCGGTGACACCCTGCAGCGCCGGCTGGTGTCGGGGGACGAAGGCAGCCTGTGGTCCTTGGCCGACCGGGACCCGGGCAAGGGCGACCCGGCCCATTTCTGGTCCGATGGCGGGCACTGGCAGTTCGAGCAGCAGGTGGCCAGCACCCGCTTCCCGGTGGTGCTGTTCGGTGCCGGGCACGTGGGTGAAGCCATCGTCCGCAGTCTGGCCCCCCTGGGCGCCCAGATCACCTGGGTGGATACCCGGGATGACATCTTCCCGGAGGCGATCCCCGAAGAGGTGTTCACCGTCGCTACCGACATCCCCGCCACCGAGGTCTACGACGCGCCCCCGGGCTGCTATTTCCTGGTCCTGACCCACGACCACAGCCTGGACTTCAGCCTGTGCGAGGCCATCCTCACCCGTCACGATTTCGCCTTCTTCGGCCTCATCGGCTCGGCCACCAAGCGTGCCACCTTCGAGCACCGCCTCATCGCCCGTGGTCTTGAACCCCGGCGCCTCCTCGACATGACCTGCCCCATCGGCATCCCCGGCATCGACAGCAAGCAGCCGGCGGTGATTGCCGCCTCCGTCACCGCCCAGCTGCTGCAGGTGCGCGAAGCCCGTCAGGCCCTGGCCCGGGCCGTACGGCCGGTGGCGATCACCCCCTTTCTTCTTTCGGGAGCCCGCTCGTGAGCACACCTCCGCCCCCTTTCAGCGGCCCGCCCGACGGCCTGCCACGCCTGGAGCTGACCGGCATCACCAAGCGCTACCCCAGCGTGGTGGCCAACGACGGCGTGCATCTCAAGGTCGGCCCCGGTGAAATCCACGCCGTGCTCGGCGAGAACGGCGCCGGCAAGAGCACCCTGATGAAGATCATCTACGGCGCGGTGCAGGCCGACGCCGGGCAGATCCAGTGGAACGGGCGCGAGGTGGTCATCGCCAACCCCTCCGAAGCCCGCCGGCTCGGCATCGGCATGGTCTTCCAGCACTTCTCCCTGTTCGAGACCCTGACCGTGGTGGAAAACATCGCCCTGGCCCTGGACGAACCCTTCGACCTGAAGCGCCTGGCGGCCCGGGTGAAAGAGGTGTCTACCCGCTACGGCCTGCCCCTGGACCCGGACCGGCTGGTGTACAGCCTGTCGGTGGGCGAGCGCCAGCGGGTCGAGATCGTGCGCTGCCTGCTGCAGGAACCCCAGCTGCTGATCCTCGACGAGCCCACCTCGGTGCTCACCCCCCAGGCCGTGCAGAAGCTCTTCGAGACTCTGCGCCGTCTGTCGTCGGAGGGGGTCAGCATCCTCTACATCAGCCACAAGCTGCACGAGATCCAGAGCCTGTGCCACAGCGCCACGGTGATGCGCGGCGGCAAGGTCACCGGCACCGCCACCCCGTCCCAGGAGACGCCGGCCAGCCTGGCGCGCATGATGATCGGCCGCGAGCTGCCCGTGTGCGAGGTGCCCGCCTTCACCGGCGAGGCGACACCGGTCCTCAGCGTCCGCGGCCTGTCCCATACCCCTGACGACCCCTTCGGCACCGCCCTCAAGGACATCGCCCTGGAGGTACGCCGCGGCGAGATCCTCGGCATCGCCGGCATCTCGGGCAACGGCCAGGCCGAGCTGCTGGCCGCCCTCTCCGGCGAAACCACCGGCCCCGCCGACACGGTGGTCCTGGCGGGTACGCCGGTGGGCCACCTGGACGCCGGCCGCCGGCGCAAACGCGGTCTCACCTTCGTGCCCGAGGAGCGCCTTGGCCGCGGTGCCGTACCGCCCATGAGCCTCGCCGACAACGCCACCCTGTCGGCCCACGGCCACGGGCTGGTGAAGAAGGGCTTCCTGCGCCCGAAGGCGGCGTGGGATTTTGCCAAGACCTGCATCGAACGCTTCGACGTGCGCTGCGGCGGGCCCGGCGCGGCGGCGCGCAGCCTGTCCGGCGGCAACCTGCAGAAGTTCATCGTCGGCCGGGAGATCATGCAGCAACCCATCGCCATGGTGGTCGCCCAGCCCACCTGGGGGGTGGACGTGGGGGCCGCCGCCTTCCTGCGCCAGACCCTGATCGACCTGTCGCGCAGCGGCGTGGCCATCCTGGTGATCTCCGAAGAACTGGAAGAGCTGTTCGAGATCTGCGACCGCATCGCCGTGCTGGCCGAAGGCCGATTGTCCGAGGCCGTACCCAAACAGCAGACCAACGCCGAGAAGATCGGCATGCAGATGTCGGGTCTGTTCTCCGCCGCCGATACCCGGGAGCCCGCCCATGCCGCTGCTTGAAGCCCGCCCGACACCGTCGGCCCGCATGCGCCTGCTGGCGCCCCTCATCGCCATCGGCCTGACCCTGGCCGTCGGTTCCCTGCTCTTCCTGTCCCTGGGCAAGAACCCCGTCGAGGCCTTCGGCGTTTTCTTCATCCAGCCCCTCTCGTCAGGCAACGGCTGGAGCGAGCTGATGGTCAAGGCCGGGCCGCTGATCCTCATCGCCCAGGGCCTGGCCATCGGCTTCCGGGCGCGCATCTACAACATCGGCGCCGAGGGCCAGCTCATCATGGGCGCCCTGGCCGGCGGCGGCGTGGCCATCGCCTTCGACGGGGTGGACGCCTGGTGGGTGCTGCCCCTGATGGTCATCGCCGGAGCCATCGGCGGTGCCCTGTGGGGGGCCATCCCGGCCCTGTTGCGCACCCGCTTCAATGCCCAGGAGACCCTCACCACCCTGATGCTCGCCTACGTGGCCACCTTTGCCCTGTCCTACATGGTGAACGGCCCCTGGCGCGACCCGGAAGGGATGAACTTCCCCCAGTCCATCATGTTCGGCGACCCGGCCCTGTTCGCCCCCTGGTTCGAGGGCATGCGGGTCAACGCCGCCATCCTGATCGCCGCCGTCGCCTCCCTGGCTTTCTGGATCTTCACCTCACGCAGCTTCCTGGCCTACCAGCTCACCGTCGGTGGCCTGGCGCCGGCAGCCGCCCGCTACGCGGGGTTCTCGGCCAATCGCACGGTGTGGGTGAGCCTGGTGCTGTCCGGCCTCACCGCCGGCCTCGCCGGCGTGGGTGAAGTGGCCGGCCCGGTGGGCCAGCTCAACCTCAACATCTCGCCGGGCTACGGCTTCGCCGCCATCATCGTGGCCTACCTGGGGCGCCTCAACGCCATCGGCATCGTCCTGGCCGGCCTGCTGATGGCCCTGCTCTACCTGGGTGGCGAGGCCGCGCAGGTGGCCCTGCAGCTGCCCGCCGCCATCACCGGGCTGTTCCAGGGGATGCTGCTGTTCTTCCTGCTGGGGGCCGACGTGTTCGTCGATTACCGCCTCAAGCCCCGGCCCCGGCCGGCCTACGCATGAGGGGCCGGCACGGCGCCCCCCGCAGAGCCCGACACCCGTATCCCCAGGAGGCTTCATGATCGAACACCTGATTCCCGTCCTCGCTGGCACCCTGGCCGCCGCCACGCCGCTGATCTTTGCCGGGCTCGGCGAGCTGGTGGCCGAGCGCACCGGCGTCATCAACCTGGGCGTCGAGGGCATGATGCTGATCGGCGCCGTCGCCGGCTTTGCCGCGGCGGCCCACTCCGGCGGCGGGGCCCTCGCCGGGCTGCCCGCCGGCGCCGTGGCCGGCATGCTGGCGGCGCTGATCTTCGCGATCCTGTCCCTGTCCATGGCCGCCAACCAGGCGGCCTGCGGCCTGGCCCTGACCATCTTCGGCATCGGCCTGTCGGCCTTCATCGGCCAGCACTACGTCAGCTACAGCCTGCCCGGCCTGCCGCCCCTGGACATCCCCGGCCTGTCGGAGATCCCGGTGATCGGCCGCATCCTCTTCCATCAGGACGCCGTCACCTACCTGGGCCTCGTCACCTTTGCCTGTGTGTGGTGGGTGCTCAAGAAGACCCGCCTGGGTCTGGTGCTGAAGGCCGTCGGCGAAGCCCCGGACGCCGCCCATGCCATCGGCTATCCGGTCATCGCCATCCGCTACGGGGCCACGCTCTTTGGCGGCGCCATGGCGGGCATCGCCGGGGCCTACCTCTCCACCGTGTACACCCCCCTGTGGGTGCAGAACATGGTCGCCGGCCGCGGCTGGATCGCCATCGCCCTGGTGGTCTTCGCCGCCTGGAACCCCACCCGCCTGCTGCTGGGCGCCTGGCTCTTCGGCGGCGTCACCATCCTGCAGTTCCACGCCCAGGGCCTGGGCATCGCCCTGCCGGTCCAGTTCCTCGCCGCCCTGCCCTACCTGGCCACGGTGGTGGTGCTGGTGCTGATCTCCCGGGACAAGCGGCTGCTGCAGCTGAACCTGCCGGCTTCGCTGGGGAAGCCGTGGATGCCGTGAAGATGGGGAGGCACCGTGGCGTGGGGGTCGAGTTCGTTCGACCTCCTTGGGTTAGGCCTTTGCTGGCCGGCTTTCCCGTGTCGGGCGTTACGTTGGCCGGGATTTCGCCCCGGCGGGCGACCTCCTTTCTTGCTTCGCCAAGAAAGGAGGCAAAGAAGGCGACCCGGCCACCCCGGTCATTCGCTACGCGAATGACTCCCCTGCGCTGCTCCCAGCAGGCGGCCGACGCGGAACTCGCCCTTCGGGCTCAGACAGCCGCGCCGGACTTCCCCACCCGCTGGTGCGCTGCTCGGCGGGTCGGAACGGGCTTTTCGGATGCACCGAGCCTCTACGGAAATGGGGTCAAGCACTGGCCGTTGATCACCTGCATTTCCTTTCCCCTCTGGCGTGCCGACTGGAGGGTTCGGCAGGCGGAAAAAGGGCTGCGCATGTCTGAGCCCAAAGGGCGAGTTTGCGCAGACCCCGCCTGACGGACCCGGAAGGAGGGAACCCCCGAAGGGGGCGCGACAGCGGGGTACGTTTCTTTGCCTTCTTTCTTGTCGTACAACAAGAAAGAAGGTCGCCCGCCGGGGCGAGACCCGGCCAACGTTACGTAATCGACGGGGAAAGCCCCCCAGCAAACACGACCATAAGAAAATGAACACCAAGACCCTCCTCCTCCACCACGCCGACGTCCTCGTCACCATGGACACCCAGCGCCGTGAGATCCCCGACGGCGCCGTGTTCATCCGCAACGGCATCATCGAAGCCGTCGGCCCCACCACCGAGCTCCCTGATACCGCCAACGAGATCATCGACCTGCGCGGCCGCATCGTGCTGCCCGGCCTGGTGAATACCCATCACCACATGTATCAGAGCCTGACCCGCGCCGTGCCCGGGGCCCAGGATGCCGAGCTGTTCGGCTGGCTGCAGACCCTCTACCCCCTGTGGGGCGGGCTGACGCCCGAGATGATCCGGGCCTCCACCCTCACTGCGATGGCCGAGCTGATCCTGTCGGGCTGCACCACCTCCTCCGACCACCTGTACATCTACCCCAACGGCAGCCGGCTGGACGACAGCATCGAGGCGGCCCGGGAGATCGGCATGCGCTTTCACGCCTGCCGCGGCAGCATGAGCGTGGGGCGCTCGGCGGGGGGCCTGCCGCCGGACCACCTGGTGGAAGACGAGGCCACTATCCTGGCCGACAGCCGCCGCCTCATCGAGACCTGGCATGATCCGGCCCGCCACGCCATGCTGCGGGTGGCCCTGGCGCCCTGTTCGCCCTTCTCGGTGAGCACCGACCTGATGCGCGAATCGGCCGTGCTGGCGCGCAGCTACGGGGTGTCGCTGCACACCCACCTGGCCGAGAACGACAACGACGTGGCCTACAGCCGCGCGCGCTTCGGCATGACCCCGGCCGAGTACGCCGAGAGCCTGGGCTGGGTGGGGCCCGATGTGTGGCACGCCCACTGCGTGAAGCTCGACGACGCCGGCATCGCCCTGTTTGCCCGCACCGGCACCGGCGTGGCCCACTGCCCCTGCTCCAACATGCGCCTGGCCTCGGGCATCGCCCCCATCCCGGCCATGCGCGCGGCCGGCGTGGCGGTGGGCCTGGGGGTGGACGGCTCCGCCTCCAACGACGGCGCCGACCTGCTCGGCGAGGCCCGTCAGGCCATGCTGCTGGCCCGGGTCGGCCACGGCCCGGCGGCCATGAACGCCCGCCAGGCCCTGGAACTGGCCACCTTGGGCGGCGCCCGGGTGCTGGGCCGGGACGACATCGGCGCCCTCGCCCCGGGCATGAGCGCCGATCTGATCGCCTTCCGCAGCGACACCCTGGCCCTGTCCGGCGGTGCGGTGCACGACCCGGTGGCCGCCCTGGTGTTCTGCGCCCCCGAGCGCGTGGACATGAGCCTCATCAATGGCCGCCCCGTAGTGATGGACGGCAACCTGCAGACGGTGGACCTGGGGCGCGTGGTCCATCACCATAACCGCCTCGCCCGCCAGCTGGCTGAAGCCCTGTGAAGCCCATGCCCGACACCCACGTCCTGGTCCGCGGCCAGATCCTCCACTACCTGAACGACCCCGGCCCGACGGACGACCCGAGCGCCTGGGAGTTCTTCGACGACGGCGCCCTGTGGATCACCAACGGCCACATCCGCGCCGCCGGCCCCTGGGCCGCCATCCGCGCCAACATGCCCCCGGCCATCCGCGACGCCGCCACCTTCCACGACCACCGCGGCAAGCTGGTGCTGCCCGGCCTGGTGGACACCCACATCCACTACCCCCAGGCCGGGGTGATCGGCTCCTATGGGCGGCAGCTGCTGGACTGGCTCAACGACTACACCTTCCCTGCCGAAGCCCGCTTTGCCGACTACGCTGTGGCCGAGAAGACCGCCGCCTTCGTGGTGGACCGCCTGCTCGCCCACGGCACCACCACCGCCTCGGTGTTCGCCACCGTGCATGCCCACTCGGTGGACGCCTTCTTCCGGGCCGCCGAGGCAAAGAAGCTGCGCATGCTGTGCGGCAAGGTGCTGATGGACCGCCACTGCCCCGACACCCTGAGCGACACCGCCGAATCAGGCCGCGCCGACAGCCAGGCCCTGATCGAACGCTGGCACGGCAAGGGCCGCCTGGGCTACACCCTGACCCCGCGCTTCGCCCCCACCTCGACCCGCGAGCAACTGCAGGCCACCGGCGAACTCTTCGCCTCCCGCCCCGACCTGCACCTGCAGACCCACCTGGCCGAAAACCGCGCCGAGATCGACTGGGTACGGCAGCTCTTCCCCGAACGCAGCAGCTACCTGGACGTCTACGCCCACTACGGCCTGCTCGCCCCACGCACGATCTACGGCCACTGCATCCACCTCTCCGACGCCGAACGCCGCGACATGGCCGCCAGCGGCGCCGCCGCTGCCTTCTGCCCCACCTCCAACTTCTTCCTCGGCAGCGGCGCCTTCGACTACGCCGCCAGCACCGCCACCGGCCTGCGCGTGGGCCTCGCCACCGACGTGGGCGGCGGCACCGGCTTCAGCCTGATCCGCACCCTCGGCCAGGCCTACGAGGCCAGCCAGATCCACGGCACCCCGCTATCCGCCATGCGCGGCTGGTACCTCGCCACCCTGGGCGGCGCCCGTGCCCTCTACCTGGACGACCACATCGGCAACTTCCAGCCCGGCCACGAAGCCGACTTCACCGTCCTCGACTGGACCGCCACCCCGGAACTCGCCTGGCGCATGGACAACACCCGCAGCCTGGCGGAAAGGCTGTTCGCGCTGATGATTCTGGGGGACGAGAGATGCGTGGTGGCGACGCATGTGATGGGGGAGCGGGTGGGGCCGGGCTGAGGCCGGCAACAGAGCTCCTGCCAGGAAGATTGCCTTACGATGGGGCCGATGGCACATTGGCCCCCGTTCCTCCCGGCAACTACATCATGCCCCGCCCGCAGCCCATTCTCACTGTCGACGCCGTTCTACTGACCCTCGAGGACGGCCAGCTCAAAGTCGCCCTGCATGAGCGCACGGCAGATCCCTTCAAGGGCATCAAGGCCCTGCCAGGGGGCTTCGTCCATCCGGAGGAGGATAGCTGCGCCCTCGACACCGCTTATCGAGTCCTTCGCCAGAAGACGGGCTTCATCCCTCGTCATCTGGAACAGCTCTGCGTGTTCTCCGGCCCGGAGCGCGATCCCCGAGGCTGGTCAGTCAGCATCGCCTTTGTGGCCCTGTCCCCCATCGATGCGCTGCGCAGTAGTGGCTCACCCGTGTTCAGCTACGCGCGGGTGGACGCACTGCCCGAACTGGCCTTCGATCACCGGGAGATCGTCGCCCAGGCAGTCCAGCGCCTGCGCAGCAAGGCGGGCTATTCATCCCTGCCCTGCGCGCTGCTGCCCGAACGCTTCACCCTCCGGGAGCTGCAGGAAGTCTATGAACAGGTGCTCGGGCAAACGCTGGACAAGTCCAGCTTTCGTCGCAAGATTGACGAACTGGCTTTCGTGACGCCCAGCGAGGAATTCACTGCAGGCACCCACCGCCCGGCCCGGCTGTACTCCTTCCAGGGCTACACGGCCTTCGACCGCAGCCTGACCACCCGCAAGTAGAACGCCGACGGCATCCATCCTTTCCGTAGCACCTGAAAACAAGAGAAAATGACGAAGGAATATCTTTAATCCAGTTAGTTGCAAATTACAACTAACTGGATTAAAGTGCGAACCACTTAGTTGCACATCGCAACTAACAAAGGAGCCGCCGTCATGCTTTCTGTTGAACTTCGCTACCCTCGCAGCACGCAAACGCTCTGTCAGTGCGTTCCGGAGGTTTTCCGCTTTCCTGGGGGAGAGATCCAGGTGCGTCTGGCCATCGATCCGGAAGGCCTCTCCGCAATCCGCATTCACGCCCTGCTGCGCAGCGCGGACAACGTCATGGCCTTGCTGCTGCTGACCAATGCCCTGCGCCAGCAGGCCGGCGGGCAGACGCCCATTGATCTGGACATGCCCTACATTCCCTACGCCCGCCAGGACAGGGTCTGCAATCCGGGCGAAGCCCTGTCGATCAAGGTGTTCTGCTCACTCATCAATGCCCAGGACTATCGCACCGTCACCATCACCGACCCCCACAGCGATGTGGCCCCGGCCCTTCTGGACCGGGTCCGGGTGCGGGATGTATCTGTGTTCGTGCAGCAAGTGCTGGAAGACCCTGCCTTCAAGAACGGGGTGACGCTGCTGGCACCCGATGCGGGCGCCCTGCGGCGAGTTCAGGATCTGGCACGCCGGTTGGGCATTGATCAGGTGGTATCCGCGCGCAAGCAGCGCGACCCACGGACAGGGCGCATCACGGGCCTGGAGCTGGCCGCGCCCCTGCCGCCGACGCACCCCGTGCTGGTGGTGGATGACATCTGCGATGGCGGCCGGACCTTCCTGGAGCTTGCTGCCGCGATGCCTTTCATACCGGAGGGCGGACGCTTCCTCTACATCACCCACGCCATTTTCAGTCAGGGGCCAGCAGCACTCCTCGCCGCCTATGACAAAGTCTTCACCCCCTACGACTGGACCCACTCCCGTGTCCCGGGCCTGGTCACCCTGAACCAAGGAGCCTGATCATGTACTCGCTGTTCGCACCGACTGCCCTGGATTTCTACAAGACCGGGCACATCTTCCAGTATCCCCAGGGCACCACCGAGGTTTACTCCAACTGGACACCCCGCTCGGACCGGCTTGCACCTGTCATCCGGGAGAGCCTTGACGGCCTGCCCGCCTTCGACGGAAGGGTGGTGTGGTTTGGCCTCCAGGCCTTCATGCAGGCCTTCCTGATCGATAGCTGGAAGCAGAGCTTCTTCGACCAAGCTCGCGACGTGGCAGTACGCCGTTACAAGCGACGCATGGACACCGCACTGGGTGACGGCGCAGTACCGGTCACCCACATCGAGGCCTTGCACGCGCTCGGCTATCTGCCGGTGGAAATTCGCGCCCTGCCCGAAGGGAGCCTCATCCCCATGCGCGTACCTGCCCTTACCATCGTGAACACCTTGCCGGAGTTCTTCTGGGTGACCAATTACCTGGAGACGGCCATGAGTGCCGAACTCTGGAAAGCATCGACCGTGGCCACCATCGCCCGGGAGTTCCGTCGCCTGTTCGAGCACTACGCGGCGCTCACGGGCACTCCCGCCGAGTTCGTACCCTGGCAGGGCCACGACTTTTCGATGCGGGGGATCGACGGCATCGAGAGGGCGATGGTTAGCGGCGCGGCTCACTTGCTGTCCTTCACCGGCACCGACACGGTATCGGCCATCGACTTCCTGGAGGAGTACTACGGCGCCGATGCCGAGACCGAACTCATCGGCGGCTCCGTACCGGCAACGGAACACAGCGTGATGTGCATGGGGCTCGAGGCCTCCGAGCAGGACACCATCCGGCGGCTGATCACCGAGGTCTATCCGGCGGGCATCGTGTCCATCGTGAGTGACACCTGGAACTTCTGGAAAGTCATCACCGAATGCGCAGAAGCCTTGCGCCCGGAGATCCTCGCCCGACGCCCGGACGCCCTGGGCAACGCGAAGGTCGTTTTCCGCCCGGACAGCGGCGATCCGGTGCTGATCCTGACCGGCCTCACGACAACCGTCATCGACACGGCCGAGGAGGTTGATCAGGTGAGCACTGAAACTGTCTGCCTGGCGGGCCGCTACTTCGTGGTGGATCGGAAGGACGGAAAAGCACAGTTGGGAGCCGAGGTTTCGACTGCCGAAGTAAAAGGGGCCGTGGAATGCCTGTGGGACCTATTCGGCGGCAGCCTGACGGCTACCGGCCACAGGCTTCTGAACCCGCGGGTCGGCCTGATCTACGGTGATTCGATCACCCTGGAGCGCGGTCAGCGCATCCTGGCCCGGTTGGCGGCCAAGGGCTTTGCCTCGGGCAACGTGGTGTTCGGCATCGGCTCCTACACCTACCAGTACCTGACCCGCGACTGCTTCGGCTGGGCCATGAAGGCCACCGCCGGCGTCGTGAACGGTAGCGTACGGGAGTTGGTCAAGGATCCGGTGACAGACAACGGCACCAAGCGCTCGGCGCGAGGTTATCTGCGGGTCGTCATCGACGACGGGCGCTATGTTCTCCGTGATCGGCAAGCACGCCAGGACAGCCTGCAGGGCGAACTGCGCCCCGTCTTCCGGGATGGCCGAATGCTGGGCAGGACCACTTTGGCAGAGATTCGCGCCCGGCTTCGGGGAGCTGATTGAGCAGGCGCCTGGCCTCCGACATGCCATGACGTCGGAGGCCAGGCGATCCACCGCCTTTAAGGGCCGTGGGTATCACCCCGGCAAGGCCAAGCCCTTCGGATTCGGCCCATACTCGTTGCTCCCCTCCTGGCTGTCCTGCACCGCAAAGTAGATCAGCACCAGCGCGCCGATGATGGGGATGATCATCAGCAGGGCCCACCAGCCGGATTTGCCGATGTCGTGGAGGCGGCGCACCGTGACGCCGACGCTGGGCAGCAGCACGCCGAGGCTGTAGATGCCCGACAGCACGTCGCCCATGCCGCCCTCACCACCGCCGCCAACCAGCTGCAGCACGACCATGATGATCAGGTTGAAGAGGGTGAACATCCAGTATTCCTTGCGCTGGGCACGCCCCTTGAAATCGGCGTACTGCTTGAGTGCTTTCAGATACCACTGCATGGAGATCTCCCTGTGCATGTCAAAAGGATGGGCCTGAGGGAAAGATAGCATGCCCCGGATGACGGGTTGCCGGGGCGGATGGGCTTTCCTTCGTCCGCCAGCCGGGCTACCTTCGGGCACCACCCCGTTCTGCCGCCTTCCATGCCGCCCATCCTCCGTGCCCTTGAATCCCGCAATTACCGCATCTACTTTGCCGGCCAGCTGATTTCCCTGGCGGGCACCTGGATGCAGCAGGTGGCCATGGTGTGGCTGGCCTACCGCCTCACCGGGTCGGCGCTGGTGCTGGGCGTGGTGGGCTTTGCCAGCCAGATCCCCATCCTGGTGTTCAGCGCCATCGGTGGCGTGATCACCGACCGCTTCGACAAGCGGCGCCTGCTGCTGGCCACCCAGGCCCTGTCCATGGTGCAGGCCCTCGGGCTGGCGGCGCTGGCCTGGCAGGGCAGCGCAACCCCGGCGCACCTGATTGCGCTGGCCTTCGGGCTGGGCCTGATCAATGCGCTGGACGTGCCGACCCGCCAGGCCATCGCGGTGCAACTGGTGGACAACAAGGCCGACCTGCCCAACGCCATCGCCCTGAACTCCTTTCTGATGAACGCGGCGCGCTTTGTCGGCCCGAGCCTGGCCGGCTTTGTGGTGGCGCTGGCCGGCGAGGCGGTGTGCTTCCTGCTCAACGGGCTGTCCTACCTGGCGGTGCTGCTGGCGCTGCTGGCCATCCGCCTGCCGGCCGGCGAGGCGCGCAAGCCCCCCGCACCGCCCCTCCAGGCCCTGCGCGAGGGCCTGGCCTACGCTGCCGGGCAGGCGGAGATCCGCGCCTCGCTGCTGGTGGTGGCCACCACCAGCTTTCTGGCCGCGCCCTACGTGGTGCTGATGCCGCTGTTCGCCCGGGAGATCTTCGGCGGCGACGCCCGCCTGTACGGGCTGCTGCTGGGCTGCTCGGGCGCCGGCTCCCTGCTCGGCAGCGCCTACCTGGCCAGCCGCCAGGACACCACCGGCCTGACCCGCAAGGTGGCCCTGGCGGCGCCGGTGGTGGGAGTCTGCGTGGCCCTGTTCGCCCTGTCCCCGGCCCTGTGGATGGCTGTGCCGGTGCTGCTGGGATTGGGGTTGGCGATCATCGTTACGGTGGCGGGCAGCAATACGCTGATCCAGACCCGGGTGGACAATGCCTTCCGGGGCCGCGTGATGGCCCTGTTCACCATGGCCTTTCTGGGCGTCGCCCCCTTGGGCAGCTTTGTGGTGGGCAGCCTGGCCCATGCCGTCGGCGTTCGCCCGACCCTGGTGCTGTGCGGCCTGCTGACGGTGGCGGCCGGCCTGTACTACCGGCGTCGGACAGCCCGCTGAGACAGGGCCACCCGGCCCCGAAACGGGCAACCCATATTGAGTATCTCTGCAGCACGGGCCCAGCCCAAGTGCCCATAATGGGCTTTTCAGCCTTGCGGGGGTCGGCCGGGAGCCCGTATTTTGTGAGCCGGACAACAATAATTCCAAGGGGAACCCCCATGCCGCAGAGCTCACGACTGGCCAGCCAGACCTGGCAGATCCTGGCCGAAACCTGCTCCGATACGGTCCGCGATGCCGTGGCCGGCATCATCCAACGGGACAAGGCCGCCCTCGCCACCCGCTTCTACAGCTTCATGCTGGAAGATGAAGGCGCCAAACCCTTCCTCTCCGTAACCACCGTCGAGGCCCGCCTCAAGCCCGGCCTGCAGCGCTGGCTGGAGGTGCTTTTCTATCACCGCAGCGTGGAAGAGCTGGCCGCCGCCCTGGCCCTGCAGCGCCATGTGGGCGAGGTGCACGCCCGGGCCCAGATCCCGGCTAACCTGGTGGCGCGGGGCCTGCGCCTGCTCAAGCACGAGATCAACCTGCGCCTGCTCAACACGCCGCTGGACCGCAACGATCTGGTGCACGCTGTGCTTTACGTGGACCGCCTCACCGACGTGGCCTTCGAGGAGATGAGCGCGGCTTTCATGCTCTCCTCCGAGCGCGGCGTACGTACCGACGAGGCCTACCGCATGTTTGCCGCCGGCCGTGACCTGGCCCTGGAGCGGGAGAAGCAGTCGGTGGCCGTGCTGGAGTGGGAGGCCCGCTTCTATCGCCTGCTGGCGGCGGGCTGGTCCTTCGACGAGATCCACAGCCTGAAGGATTCGGAGTTCGGCCTGTGGCTGTACCATAAGGCGCCCCTGCTCTTTGACGAGACCCGCGAGTTGCCCCTGATCGGTGAATGCGTCGAACGCATCGATCAGTCCCTGTTTCCCCAGCTGGTCTTCGGCCGCGACCGGGACCTGCACTCCGACGCCAACCGGGCCCTGGCCAAGGCGGTGCTGGTGGAGGTGGACGAGATCAAGTTCCTGCTGCGCTCCATGTTCGACCGCCTGGTGGACCTGGACGTGGGCCGCGACGTGCTGACCCAGCTCTTCAATCGGCGCTTCCTGCCCTCCATCCTCAAGCGCGAGCTCAGCTTGGCGCGCCGCGCCGAGAATCACTTCTGCGTGCTGATGCTCGACATCGACCACTTCAAGCGGGTCAATGACCAACACGGCCATGATGCCGGCGACCGGGTACTGCAGCAGGTGGCGGGGCAGATCATGAACCAGGTGCGGGGCGGCGACTTCGTGTTCCGTTACGGGGGCGAGGAGTTTCTGGTGCTGCTGACCGCCATCGACGTGGACCGCGCCCAGGCCGTGGCGGACAAAATACGCCAGCGCATCGCCGAGCAGGAGATTCCCCTGGCCGGCGGGCACACCCTGCGCGTCACGGTGAGCATCGGCATTGCCGCCAACGATGGTCACCCGGACTACCAGCGCCTGATCGAGCGGGCCGACAAGGCCCTCTACAGCGCCAAGGACGCCGGGCGCAACCGCATCGCCACCGCCTGAACGGGCCACACACGGGGACTCGGCCCGGCGGGCCATCCCCGTTATCATTCCGGCCTCAACCCTGCAGGCCCGCGGGCCGGACACCAACCATGACCGAAACCACCGGCGCCCCGGCCACCGCCCGGGCCGCCCCGCGCGTGCTGTCGCTCATCCCGCCGATGACGCAGCTCAACACGCCCTACCCGTCCACCGCCTATCTCACCGGTTTTTTGCGCAGCCGCGGCGTGGACGCGGTGCAGGACGACCTGGCCCTGAAACTGGTGCTGGCCCTGTTCTCCCCGGCCGGCCTCGATGCCCTGCGCGAAGGGATGCAGGCCCTGCCGGGCAGGAAGCGCTCGCCCACCCTGGCCACCTTCGACGCCGCCTTTGCCCGCTACCGGGCCACGGTGGAGCCAGTGATCGCCTTCCTGCAGGGCCGCGACCCGACCCTGGCCCACCGCATTGCCAGCCGCGCCTTCCTGCCCGAAGGGCCGCGCTTTGCCTCCCTGGATGCCTACTACGACCCGGACGGCGGGGACCCCCTGGCCTGGGCCTTCGGCGCCCTCGGCGTGCAGGACAAGGCCCGCCACCTGGCCACCCTCTACCTCAACGACCTGGCCGACGTGCTGCGCGAAGCCGGCGACCCGCGCTTCGAGTTCGTGCGCTACGCCGAATCCCTGGCCATGGCCCAGCCCACCTTCGGCCCCCTGGCCGCGGCCCTGGCCGCCCCGCCGACCCTGGTGGATGCGCAGCTCAAGGCCCTGACCCTGGAGACCATCGCCCGCCACCAGCCCCAGGTCGTGCTGCTGTCGGTGCCGTTTCCGGGCTCGGTATACGCCGCCTTCCGCATCGCCCAGACCCTCAAGGCCGCCCACCCGGCCATCGTCACCGTGCTGGGCGGGGGCTTCGTCAATACCGAGCTGCGCGAGCTCACCGAGCCCCGCGTCTTCGACTACTTCGACTACGTCACCCTGGACGACGGCGAGCGCCCCCTGCTGGCCCTGCTCGAACACCTGGACGGCAAGCGCGGGCGTTCACGCCTGGTGCGCACCTATGTGCGCGAGGAGGGTGTGGTGCGCTACATCAACCTGGTGGAGCCGGACGTGCCCTTTGCCGAGGTCGGCACCCCCACCTGGGACGGCCTGCCCCTGGACGGCTACCTGTCCATCCTCGACATGCTCAACCCCATGCACCGCATGTGGTCGGACGGGCGCTGGAACAAGCTCACCGTGGCCCACGGCTGCTACTGGAAGAAGTGCAGCTTCTGTGACGTGAGCCTGGACTACATCGGCCGCTACGACGGGGCCAGCGCCGAGCTGCTGGTGGACCGCATTGAGGCCATCGTCGCCGAAACCGGCCAGACCGGCTTCCACTTCGTGGACGAGGCCGCCCCGCCCAAGGCCCTGAAAGCCCTGGCCGAGGAGCTGCAACGGCGCAATCAGTCGATCTCCTGGTGGGGCAACATCCGCTTCGAGAAGTCCTTCACGCCCCAGCTCTGCCAGCAGCTCGCCGACAGCGGCTGCATTGCCATCTCGGGCGGGCTGGAGGTGGCCTCCGACCGGCTGCTGACGCTGATGAAGAAGGGTGTCTCGGTGGATCAGGTGGCCCGGGTCACCAAGGGCTTCAGCGACGCCGGCATCCTCGTCCACGCCTACCTGATGTACGGCTTCCCCACCCAGACCGTGCAGGACACCGTGGATGCGCTGGAATACGTGCGCCAGCTCTTCGACGCCGGCTGCATCCAGTCGGGCTTCTTCCACCGCTTCGTGTGCACCGTGCACTCACCCGTGGGCCAGAACCCCGAGGAGTACGGCGTGAAGCTGAAACCCCTGCCGCCCATCAGCTTCGCCAAGAATGATGTGGGCTTCATTGACCCCACAGGGGTGGACCACGACGCCCTCGGCGTGGCCCTCAACAAGGCCCTCTACAACTACATGCACGGCATCGGCCTGGACGAGGACGTGCGCAGCTGGTTTGGCATGAAGGTGCCCAAGGCCCGCGTGCCGAAGAACTTCATCGGGCGGGCGCTGGGCTATTGAGGCGCCGCCACCGGCTCAGATCAGCTGGTTGGCAATGGCGTAGCGGGTCAGGTCGGCGTTGCTGCCCATCTCCAGCTTTTCCAGGATGCGGGTGCGGTAGGTGCTGACGGTGTTGGGGCTGAGCTCGAGCTGTTCGGCAATGCCGGCGATGGATTTGCCCCCCGCCAGCATGCACAGCACCTGGTATTCCCGATTGGAGAGTTTCTCGTGAGCGGCGCCGGCGCTCAGGTCGGACTTCGCCTGGGCCACCCGGTACAGCAGTTCCGGCGAAAAGTGCTTGCGCCCCTGGGCCAGCTTGCGCAAGGCCTCAACCAGGGTCTCCGGCGGGCTCTCCTTGCTTACGTAGCCGTCGGCACCGGCCTTGATGCTGCGGATGGCCAGGCTTTCCTCGGGCAGCATGCTGAGGATGAGCACCGGCGTGTGCCGGTTGAAACTGCGGAACTGCTTGGTCAGCTCCAGACCGTTCTGGTCCGGTAGATTGATGTCGAGCACCACCACGTCATAGCTTTCGGTACGCAGGTAGTCCAGGGCCTCGGCGGCCGTCCGGGCTTCGTGGCGGATCACGAACCCCTCGCTGGGCCTGAGGACCTGGGCCAGCCCCTGGCGGATGAGGGGGTGATCATCGACGATGAGAAGATTCATTGGCTTTCCCTTCCCGCATCCGTCAACGCCACCCGCAGGGATACACAGGTGCCCCGGATGGCCGGATGCGTCGTAATGCTGAGGACGCCACCCACCTGCAGGGCGCGCTCCTTCATGCTGGTCAGGCCAAGGGAGTTCCCCGTCAGGGCGTCGCTGCGAATACCCACCCCATTGTCGGCAACCTGCAGGCTCAGGATGTTTCCGTCACAGCTCAGCGTCACATCCACGGCCGTGGCTCTGGCGTGGCGGGAGATGTTGGTCATGGCTTCCTGAAACAGGCGGTAGATGCGGGTCTTGAAGGTTTCGGGCAGATCGATGTCGGCCTGGGGCACCACGCAGCGACAGCGGATGCCCATGCGCTTACGGAACTCACCGGTTTCCCACTCGATGGCACCGCCAAGCCCCAGGGTATCGAGAATGCGCGGATGCAGTTCCTGGGAAATGCGTCTGACCGACAGCATTGCCTCCTCGACGATGGCCTCCACGTCGTTCAAGCGACTGTCCATTTCGGGGTGATCCGGCCCGGCAAGGCTGCTCAATTGGCGCAGGTTCATGCGGATCGCCGTCAGCGTCTGGCCCAGCTCGTCGTGGAGTTCACGGGCGATGCGGGTCCGCTCCTCCTCCCGCACCACCTCCATATGGGCCAGCAGCGCCTGGATCTGGGCATGGGACTGCTCCAGGCGGCGGGTTGCCTCAATGCGCTCGGTGGCATCCGAAAGATAGCCATGCCATAGCACGCTGCCATCGGCACAAAGCTGGGGTATGGAGTCACCCTCGATCCAGCGCACGCCCAGATGCGGGTGAAGAATCCGGAACTGCCCGTGCCAGGCCGCCATGGCACGGGCCGACATTTCAATGCTCTCCAGCAGGGCACTGATGTCATCGGGATGCACCAGACCGATCAAGGGCCTCGCGTCGGACGAAAAATCCTCCGCCGAGAAACCGAGGGCTTCCAGTTGCTTTCCATCAATGTAAGGAAAGGAATAGACCCCATCTTCATGACGAAGAAATGCAAAAATGGCGCCCGGCACGGTCGCGGCAATGTTCTTCAGCTGATCGGCCAGATTGGCTTTGCGCATCAGGGCCGCCTCGAGCGCCTGCTTGAGGGTCACGTCCTCGCAGATCACCAGCCGGGCGCGTCGGCCCTCATAATCGATGGACTCGGACCACAGCGCCACATCCATGACTTCGCCGTTCTGGCGACGATGGCGCCAGACCTCACCATGGGTCTGCTCCAGCCCGCCCCTGTGGACAGGATCGAGCAGCGCCTGCAGGTCTGTATCCAGGCGAATATCGAGAATGCTCATCGCCAGGAAAGCGTCGCGGCTGTAGCCGTAAGCAGCAATGGCTGCGTCGTTTACCTCCAGAAAACGCAGGGTTTCCTCATCAAACACCCACATGGGCAGGGGGTTGAGCAAGAACAGGCGCCGGTAGCGCTCCCGGGTCTCGCGCAGGGCGATTTCCGCCTCCTTGCGATCAGTGACATCCATGATGGTGCCAAACATGCGGGCCACACGGCCGTCGGCAGCCTTGTCCACCTGACCATAGCCATGCAACCAGCGCACCAGCCCGTCCACCGGGCGGCGAATGCGGTATTCCCGATCGAATGAGGCAACCCGCGCACCAACGATGTCAGCCAGATAACTGCCCATGGCCTCCCGGTCATCAGGATGAACCATCATGATCCAGCTCTGGGCCGTCCTGGGGTAGGCGGGCCCGATCCCCAGGATGTCGTCGAGGACTGCCGAGCACGTCCAGTGGTCGTCGTCCACATGGTAGGTATAAGTACCAATCCGGGCCGCCTCCTGGGCTTCCCTCAGGAGACGCTCACTCTCGCTCAACGCGAGGGCGGTGAGCTTTCCCAGGGTAATGTCCTGAGTCGTTCCATACGCCCCCACCACACGCCCCTGCCCGTCAAGCTCAAGCCGCGCCCGTTCGCGTAGCCACTTGATCTCACCATCGACCACGATACGGTGTTCGATGTCATAGGCGGCGCCAGCAAGCGCCTCGCGCCAGCGGGCATCGACCTCCGCACGGTCATCCGGATGAACACGCTCCAGAAAAATGTCGTAGGTCAGGTGGGAACCCTTCTCGACACCGAAAATGCGATGGACTTCGTCGGACCAGCTCAAGCGCTGGCTACCCAGATCCAGCCACCAGTTTCCGACCTGGGCAATGGCCTGGGCCCGGCACATCTCATCATTGCTGCGCTGCAGAGCCTGCTCAAGCTGCTTATGCTCGGTAACGTCGTTGCCGGCACTGAGGGTACCGGCAAGCCGGCCGTCCGGACCCTTGAGATAGGCGTTATGCCAGGCCAGCATCCGCCGTGAACCATCGGCAGCGAGGATCTCGTTCTCGAAATACTCGACCTGCTCCAACCCGCCGTCCATGATCTGCCGGAATATAGGGTAAATCCGGGTCATGCCTTCAGGCTGGGGCAGGCAGGTGGCAAACCACGACGCACCTACGATGTCGGCGGGGTCGCGTCCGAGCATCCGGGCCCCACAACGGTTGATGGACGTGACACACCCCTCGCGGTCGAGGGACACGATCAGGGTCTCCACCGTGTCGAGGGTCTGCTGCAACAGCACGCACTTCTCCTGCGCAGCCATCTCGGCCAGCTTACGGGATGTGACATCCACGTGCATGAGCAGGGCACGTCTAGGCAAGGCCCCCAGGGTCATGGCCTGTAGCAGGAGCCAGCGGGATTGATCGGGAGAATGGCAGGGGTATTCAAACTCAAACTGTGTCAGCCTGCCAGCGAGCACGGCCTGAACGCCCGCCAGGACCTCCACGGCACCCGCATTACGACACACTTCGAGATAATCAATCCCAGCCCCCGCCTCGACGAATAGGCCAGCCCCATTCTTTCTAGCGAATCGACGCCAAGACTCATTGACATGAAGGATCGTGCCGTCTGGTCCAATCAGGGCTGCAGAATGAGGCAGGGCCTCGATAACCTGCAGGCCATCGAAGGACAGGTCATGATCCGGCGGGGTCGGGGCGCACGGCTTGGTCAACGTTGTATCTCTCCGGGACGGTTCATGCCCAGGGCCGACCGTCCTTATCATTGATTTCCTGATTAACTCACGAAAACCAGTCAAAGCCTCGGACTATTACAAGAAGTACATGATTTTTATGTAGTCATTGAACTACACCCTCAAGACTCCTTGATTCCGTCACCCCCGCGCCTAACCTATCATGCCCTGGACAAGACTAGGCGACTGGCCCTACATCGTGCGGCAGATAATCGGCAAGACCGCTGACAGAGATCTCGCGGGACGCCAAGACTCCTTGGCCGAGATCGCAGCGCACCTGATCACCGCCACCATCAGCAAGGCGTACCTGCATTGCCAATCAGCCTTTTGCATATGCCATACGCCTTTCTATTCCAATTCAATCCGGGTCAATTCCGTAATCAGCCGTATATCAGCCGAAATCTCCCATACGCCAATTACCGAATGAATACGGCCAACTCCGGCAATTCGCTCCTTATCCATTCAGCCATTCATGCATTCCGTTTGGCTTTCCCGGGCAGCATTGAGCCCAACTCCTGATACGTCCGGACATTCGCGCTGACATGCTCCCAAAAATGGATCCAGCGGTCCTCCTGCCCCTCCTGGCAGATCACGCCTCCGAATGGCTCTTCATCGTCCGCAGCGATCGCAGCTACCTGTTCTGTTCCGAGGCGTGTACCCGTATCACCGGATATACGCCTGATGAGATGGCGGCAGCCCCGACCCTGCTGCCCGCCATCGTTCATCGCGAAGACGTGCCGGGGTACGAAGCCCTGCACATGAGCACCCACCCGGCAGCCGATGAGTTGCGCCTGCGTATCACCCACCGGGATGGCAGCCCGCGGCGCATCGGCCTGAGGGTACGCCCCCTTCACGATGCCGATGGCCGGCGCAGCGGCACCTTGGGGAGCATCCGCGACCTGACCGACGAGTACGCCATCCGGGAGAGGCTCGACATCCTGTCCCGGGCGGTCGAACTGAGCCCCACCAGCGTCATGATTGCCGACCACCACGGACACATTCAATACGCGAACCCGTCCTTCAGCCGTGCCTCCGGCTACAGCCAAGAGGAGCTCATCGGTCAGGAACCACGCATCCTCAAGTCCGGCCTGACCCCGTCCACAACCTACACGGACATGTGGACCCACCTGGGCGAGGGCCGCCCCTGGCAGGGCGAACTCTACAATCGCCGCAAGGACGGCTCGGTGTTCTGCGAGACGGAGATCCTGTCCCCCATCTTCAACACCGACGGGCAGTTGACCCACTATCTCGCGGTCAAGGAAGACGTTACCGAGAAGAAGCGCAGCCTGGAAGAACTTGATCGCTACCGCTCCGATCTGGAAGCCATGGTGGCAGAGCGCTCCGCCCATATTGCCGAACTGAACATCCGCCTGCAGGAACGAGCCACCGCCGCCGAGGCCTCAAGCCAGGCCAAGAGTGCCTTCCTCACCAACATGAGCCACGAGATCCGCCCCCCCCTCAATGCGATCATCGGGCTGGCACGGATACTCCTGCGTGACACCCCGGGCCCTGTCCAGGAGGACAAGCTGTCCAAGATCGTCACCGCTGCCGATCACCTCTCCTCGGTCATCAACGACATCCTCGACATCTCCAAGATCGAAGCCCGGAAGATGCACATCGAGCACGCCGACTTCAATGTACCGGCGCTGATCGACAGCCTGGTCATGCTGATGGCGGACCGCATCGAAGGCAAAGGCCTGCGCTTCCGGCAGGTCCTGGAGGGGCTGCCGGCAAACCTCCGGGGCGATGTCACCCGGCTACGCCAGATCCTGCTCAACTATCTGGGCAATGCGGTCAAGTTTACCCATCAGGGAGAGATTACCCTGGCCGGCCGGGTTATAGACGAGGACGCCACCCATGTCCGCCTATGTTTCGAGGTCTCAGACACCGGCATCGGCATCGACGCCGAATCCCTGCCCCGGCTTTTCGAAGTCTTCGAGCAACTGGACAGCAGCACCACACGGCAATATGGTGGGTCCGGCCTGGGGCTGGCCATCAGCCGGCGCCTCGCGGCCATGATGGATGGCGAGGTCGGCGTGCACAGCACTCCCGGTCAGGGCAGCTGTTTCTGGCTGAAGCTGCGTCTCGAGAAGAGCGGGGACACCCTCTCCGGCATGCCGGATACACCACCGAAACCCGCAGAGGAAAGCCTGCGCAGTGAATTCCCGGGCGCCCGCATCCTGCTGGTGGACGACGAGCCAATCAACACCGAAGTGGCCAGCGAGTTACTGCGGGAAGCGGCCCTGCAAGTAGACACAGCGGAAAATGGAGCCATCGCCGTGGCCCGGCTGGAACACGAACACTATGACGTGGTCTTCATGGACATGCAGATGCCGGTGATGGGTGGCCTGGAGGCCACGCGGCTGATACGCCTGCGCCCCCACGGACAGACACTGCCGATCATCGCCATGACCGCCAACGCCTTCTCCGAAGACCGTCTCGCCTGCCTGGAGGCCGGCATGAACGGCTTTCTCGGCAAACCCCTGGAGCCGGAGCTGCTCTTTGCCACCCTGCTCGAAGCGCTCCGCTCACGGGGCTGAATGCTGACTCAGTCAGGCTCACCTCACCCTAGCCCCGCCGCTTTCCGTTCACGAAAATCGAGGTTCGGTGGCGCGTCCCTTTTTCCGCCAGCACGCGCTGCGCAGGGAATTTGAAACACCCTAACGCTTTTTTGGTGGGCTCTCGACTTCCGTCACCTTAAAGTAACTCACGCCAAAATCGGCAGCGCAGCGGGTCTCTTCCTTCTGACACACGGAGACTCCCGCCAGACTATCCGGGCCAAGCCGCGCAAGCGCATGCTCAAGCTCCTTTAGCGGCACGCTGGCGATGCCATCGTGGGCCACCAGACCCAACCCGGCAAAGTCCCGCCTATTGTCGGAAACGATCACCAGCACTTGCCATTCGCCAGCAGGTGCATCCGCCGTGAAAGACCAGCTTTCCCTCGGGAAACGCATCGGAGAGCCCGCAGCAATCCGGTTGTCGAGATCCAGGGCGTTCGGAAAGATCAGGGACAGCTTGCTGTCAGTCGTATCCAGCAGAAGCAGATAGACATAACCCGCCCGTTCACTCTTGAGCGAGAAGGACAGGGCATCCTTACCCACCGTCAGCGAGGACTTGACCCCACTCACCGCAGTCTCCCGGCTGACCATGCCGCTGAGCGCCTGCACAGCCTGGCTCCAGCTGACAGTCTCCGGCGCTACCGGCTGAACGACTTCCGTGGCCACTGGTGTGGCAGGCCCAGGCACCGGAGATTCCTTCACTTGCGCAATCTCACGCACGGTGGTCGGCTTCGGCACTTCTCCCCCCTCCCTGAGGGCGATGAAGGCTACCGCCACCAGGGCGACGGCAGCCATACCCAGAGCGGGCCCCATAAACCTCCTGCCCTTCCCCTCCGAGACGGGCTGCACTCCTTCGGCATCCGGGTTCAGGGTTTTCGGCGGCAGGGGCTTCACCTCTGCCCTGGAAGGGTTGGCTGCAATGTTCTGTGCTGAACTGACTCGCGGCGCCTCATCTTGCACGGCAGCCCCAGCGGGTGAGGGTGAAGCCATCTCACCCAGAAGCTCCCGCATTGCCGCAATCGACTGGGGTCGATCATCCGCTTTGACGGCCAGGCATTGGTCAAGCCCGGCGAGAAAGCTTGGGTCGTAAGACCCCGCCGCCAAGGTTGCCAGCGGCTGGTAGGTATCGTTCATCAACCTACCCACCGAAGCCGGAGGGGTGCGGCCAGTAATGATGTAGTAAACGACCGCCGCCAGGGCGTAGATATCGGTCCAGGCACCCTGCTTCAGACCGGGCATCTCGGCGTACTGCTCTACCGGGGCAAAGCCCGGCTTGAGGATGACCGTCAGCACCTGCGTCATGTCACCAATCACGCGCCGAGCAGCACCAAAATCCAGCAGCACCGGACGTTCATCCTTCAGGAGAAGAATATTGTCCGGGGCAATATCCCTGTGGAAACAGCTTTCAGAATGCATGATCTCCAGTGCATCCATCAGCGGGATCAGGATCCTGCGGATCCAGCCCTCATCGGGCACACCGGTTCGTTGCTTGAGCGCATCACGCAGCGTAAGCCCGTCGTAAAAGGGCATCGCCATATAGGCAGAGCCCCTGTCCTCCCAGAAACGATAGACTTTGACGAGTGCAGGATTATCGAATTTAGCCAGCAGACGCGCTTCATTCACAAAACTGCGAAGCCCCATCTCGAAGGTCTCGCGATGTCTTTCCGAACGCACTGAAACCTGCAAGTCCTGTGTTCGGGAAGCCAAGGAAGTCGGCATGTACTCCTTCAGTGCGACCTTGCGCTCCAGCGAATGATCGTAAGCCAGATAAACAATTCCAAAGCCCCCCTCGCCAATGAGGCCCACAATCTCGAACTCCCCAAGCCGGGTGTTCATGGGCAGGCAGTTGGGACTGCTGCCGGGCGTGGCAGGCGGAATATCCCGGGAGGGACTGGCTGCGCCCCCCAGAACAATGGTCTTGTCGTTTCCGGAACTGGACACTGCTAACCCCCGACCGTCAGTCTGGCAGATCGCCGAAGGGGCGCGAGACACAGGCATGCCATGGGCTGAGCAGTCTTCTTCACAATCGCAAACCCCGCCATGCTATCAACCCAGATATCATTTATCGCTATTTATGACGGACAGCACGTCCACGTCAGTTGCCGCGCTTTCATGACGCCACACAAAAATAAAAAGCGTCATGACAACAATAAGTTGGAGGGATATCTCAACCCCTTCCGCTGCGTATGATCAGGCCGCTCACGCAGATCGGCAAAACAAGCCTTCGCATCCGATTCTAGCACCATGCCGTTCGCCCCATGCGCCGCCGGGCGCAGGGCTGACGGACCCAGCGGCCACCATGCCACGTTTTGTCCTGCCGCTGATTCCCTATATCATCCAAAGGCTTTCCCCCCTCATTCTTGCAGGCCTTCAGCCACTCCGCCGAGCCATGACCCTTCGCGCGCTGCCCCTTGTCGCCCTCATGCTGTGTAGCCAGTTCGCTCATGCGGGGTTCGAGAAGCGGGCCACCACGCCACCGTCCAATGTCGAGGCGCCCCGAGCGCCGGCTCGCCCGGTCAGGGAAGCAGCACCTCGCAAGGCAAAACCCTCGCCAAAGCCCGTCGTTGCGGTGCCCCCCGCAGAACCCGTGCCCGAGTCCGTCAAGTCGGTCAGAGCCGCACCAGCACCTGCGCCAGAGGTGATACGGGATTGTCGTGACTGCCCCGAGCTGGTCATCGTACCGGCAGGGGAGGTTGAATTGGGCTCACCCGACAGCGAGGCAGGACGCAGGAGTGATGAAGGCCCGCAGATTCGCTGGCAACTCCAGAAGCCTCTGGCCGTGGGCCGCTTCGAGATAACACGCGGCCAGTTTGCGGCGTTTACTCGCGCCGCAAATTACATTCCCGCACTCCCATGCGGAGAGTTCGATGGCAAGGAATGGTCATACAGCATGACGCGGCGCTGGAGCGCGCCAGGCTTCCATCAAGAGGACACTCACCCCGTCGTTTGCGTCAGCAATTCAGACATAACCGCCTACCTCACCTGGCTTTCTAACAAGACCGGCCGGAAATACCGTTTGCCCAGCGAATTCGAGTGGGAATACGCAGCACGGGCAAGCCGCGCGGACGTGCGCCCGGGCGGACGCGCCATTGCGACGTCCTGTGCTTACGCCAACATCGCGGACGCATTGTTCGAATGCACCGACAACTTCGTCGCAACCTCTCCCGCCGGCCAATTCCGCCCGAACGATTTCGGGCTCCATGATGTGATCGGCAATGTATCCGAGTGGGTCGAGGGGTGTTACAGCGACACACTCTATGAAACCATGCACAAGAAACAGTCAGCGGGTGGGGGTAATGTGCTCGGTGGCTTGTTCGAGTCGCTTGCTGCAGGTGTCGGATTGTGCAGCAAGGTCGCCCGGGGAGGGTCATGGCAAAGCGGCCCCGATGACGCGCGACTTGCCGCGCGTGAAACCTTCGACACCTTCGCCGGCGGAAACAATCGCACAGGCTTTCGAGTGGTTCGTGAAGCGCAGTAGATCGCCCCAGCCTTGAGATTTTCGCGTCGTCGCAAGCGGCTCGAAGGCCCGGCGGCCACATTCCTTCAGCGCCTCGACGCTCAGCCCGACGTCAGGTCGAGCATTCCTGCAGCGTAGAATCCGGGCTTTTCCGGACGCTCACACGCCATGAAACTGAATCACCTGCCCATCGGCGCCCGTTTCGAGTACGAGGGCCAGATCTACACCAAGACCGGCCCCATCACCGCCGCCGCCGAAAAGGGTGGCCAACGCATGATCCCGCGCCATGCGGTACTGCGCCCGGTGGACGGCCACACTCCGCCCGCGGCGCCGAGCACTACGCGGCAGCTGGACGAAGCCCGGGTACTGACCGCCTTTGAGAGCTACCACCGCACCGCCCTGCGCCTGGCAGAAGGCCTCGGCAAGGCCGAGCTGGAGCAGGCCCGGACACAGTTTCTGGCTGCGCTGGGGGACTAGACGGGCGGGGGGATGCGACAAAGCCCGTCGACCAGAACACGCGACAGACGCAAAAAAGGCCGGAACCCCTGATTTCTCTGGGCTTGCCGGCCTGCTTTGAATACTGCATCGGACTACTTCGGAACAATAATTGGTGCCTTGGGCGAGACTCGAACTCGCACGACTTGCGTCACTACCCCCTCAAGATAGCGTGTCTACCAATTTCACCACCAAGGCATTCCTGCACTTGCCAGCCCCCGGAGCGGGGGCTGCACCCTGAGAGCAGGGGCACAGAAGGGGCCGAATTATATCCGAGCCAACGGATAGGTCAATACGGATTTGAACCCCCGTTCAGGGGTGCGATCACGGGGCAGGTAATTGGGGGGTGCCAGGGACAGGGCATGCAATCTGCTAGATCCAGCGTATTCCCGTCTCCCTGTCGCCTTTGCGACACACACCATGAAAACCATCGGAATATTCTTCGGTACCGAAACCGGCACCACCCGCCTGATCGCCAAGAAGATCCAGCGCAAGCTCGGCGACGAGATCGCCGCCAAGCCACTCAACGTGAATCGCATCAGCGTGGACGACATGCTGCAGTACGACGCGCTGATTCTCGGCACCCCGAGCTATGGCGTGGGGGCGATCCCCGGGCGTGGCGCCGGTTGCCAGGAGGCCAGCTGGGAGGAGTTTCTGGCCAAGGCCGGTACGCCGGACTTCTCCGGCAAGCGGATCGCTTTTTTCGGACTGGGTGCCCAGGAGCGTTATGCCGAGCGCTTCGCCAACTCCCTGTTCCGCCTGTATGAAGTCTTCAAGGGCTTCGGGGCGGAGATTGTCGGCAGCTGGAGCACCGACGGCTACACCTTCGAGCACTCGGCCTCGGTCGAGGACGGCCGCTTCGTCGGCCTGGTGATCGACGAACGTACCCAGGGCATGCTGACCAATGAGCGGCTGGATGCCTGGCTGGCGGAGATCACACCCCTGCTGCGGGAGAAGCTCGGCGAGCCGGCCTGACCGGGCCTCTCCCGGCTGCGTCACGCGGCGCCGTCGGGCTTGCGATGCGCCCAGCTGGTCATGCGCTTCTCGACGAAGGCGAACAGTTCGTACATCACCACCCCCATCACGCCGATCACAATCAGGCCGGCGAAGACCAGGGGCATGTTCATGGACGAGCTGGCCGACATCATCAGGTAGCCGATGCCCAGGTTGGAGGCCACCGTTTCGGCGATCACCGAGCCCACGAAGGCCAGGGTGATGGCCACCTTGAGGGACGCGAAGAAGTAGGGCATGGCCCGCGGCAGGCCAACCTTGCCGAGGATGTCGATGCGCGAGGCGCCGAGGGAGCGCAGCACATCCTCCAGCTCCGGCTCCAGGGTGGCCAGACCGGTGGCCACGTTGACCACCACCGGGAAGAAGGAGATCAGGAAGGCGGTGAGGATGGCCGGCACGGTGCCGATGCCGAACCACACCACCAGCACCGGCACGAAGGCCACCTTGGGGATGGAGTTGAAGCCCACCAGCAGCGGGTACATGGCCCGATAGAGCAGGGGTGAGGAGCCCACCGCCATGCCGATCAGCAGCCCCACCGCCACAGCGATGGCAAAACCGGCCAGGGTGGTGATGAAGGTCTGGGTGGCGTGCATCATGATGGGTTCGAACTGTTCGACGCCCACTTTCCACACGGCGCTGGGTGCGGGCAGCAGGAACTCGGGCACCTCAAAGCCCACGCAGATCAGCTCCCACAGCAGGAACATGCCGGCCACCACCAGCCAGGGGGCGGCCTTTACGAGATTCACTTTCATGCTCTGATTCCTTTCAGGACGCGCGCACGCGGCCGATGTGCTCGCGCAGTTCGTGCACATAGCCGGCAAAGCTGTCGGTGTAGGTCACGTCCAGGTCACGGGGGCGCGGCAGGTCGATCTCGCGGCGCACCAGGATGCGCCCGGGGCGCTTGCTCATCACGTACACGGTGTCAGCCAGGAAGACCGCCTCGCGCAGGTCGTGGGTGACGAGGATGACGGTGAAGGGCTGCTGCTGCCACAGGTCACGCAACATGCACCACAGCTCCTCCCGGGTGAAGGCGTCGAGGGCACCGAAGGGCTCGTCGAGCATCAGCAGGCGGGGCTGGTGGATGAGTGCCCGGCAGATGGAGGCACGCTGCTGCATGCCGCCGGAGAGCTCCCAGGGGAATTTGTCCTCGAAACCGGCCAGCCCCACCTTGGCGAGCAACTGGCGGGCCTCGGCCTCGTAGCGGACACGCTCCTTTTTGAGGGTGGAGCGGTAGGGCTCGACGATCTCCAGGGGCAGCATCACGTTGTCCAGCGTGGTGCGCCAGGGCAGCAGATTGGAGTTCTGGAAGGCCATGCCAACGATCTTCAGGGGACCGCCTACCTGGCGACCGTCCACATACACATAGCCGCCGGAGGGCATGCGCAGGCCGGAGATGAGCTTCATGAGGGTGGATTTTCCGCAGCCGGAGGGGCCGACCACGGCGACGAACTCACCCTCCTTCACCTCCAGGCTGACATCCTCGATGGCCAGGGCGCCGCCCGGCGCGTAGGCGAGATCGACGTTCTCGAATTTGACGAAAGACATGGGGGACTTTCTGAATGGGATGGAACGGAGCAAGGCTGTGGGACGCTGCGGGGGCTTTTGGCGGGTGACTTCAGTCGCCCGCGGACTTCGAATAACGGTTTGCCCGTGATCGGCGCGCGGATGGGCGACTGAAGTCGCCCCTACAGTCGCCCCTACACGGAGCCCACAGCCCGATGGCGCGAGCCGGGCTACAGGCTGCGTTCGGCCCGGGCGGGCAGGAAGGCAGGGTTGAACAGCTCGGCGGCGGTGGGCACTTTGGGCAGGGCGTAGGCCTCGGCGGTCTCGGCGATGGAGCGCTTGAGACGATCGGCGGTGACGGCACCCAGGCCGTTCTGCTTGACCTCGGCCGTCACCACGCTGGTATCAAGGGCCAGCTTGAGGCGGCGGGTTTCGAGGGCCAGATCGATCAGCGGGTCGCGCTCCTTGACGGCCGGAATGGCGGCGTCGGGCTTGGCGATGGTCTCCTTGAGCGCCTTGTTGAAGGCGCGCAGGAAAGCTTCGATGGCCTTGGGCTTCTCGGCGATCAGCTTGGGACTGGCGATGATGGCGTTGCCGTAGAGCTCGACGCCGTAATCCGGATAGCGCAGGGCCACGATGTCGGCCGGCTTGACCCCGCGGGCCTCCAGGTTGAGCAGGCTGGTGAAGTAGAAGCCGGTGATGCCGTCCACATCGCCCCGGGCCAGCAGGGTTTCGCGGATGGCCGGGTCCACCGACTGCCACTTGACCGCATCCACCGCCAGCCCGTTGGACTTGGCAAAGGCCGGCCAGGCCTTGCGGCCGGCATCGAAGATCGGCGCAGCGAGGGTCTTGCCGGCCAGGTCGGCGGGTTTGCTGACGCCGCTCTTCTTCAGGGTAAAGACCGCCGCCGGGGTGGCGTTATAGACCATGTACACCGCCTGGATCTTGGAGCCGGGCGTCTTGGCGTCGTACTCGACCAGCGCATTGAAGTCGGCAAAACCCATCTCGTAGGCGCCGGTGGCAACGCGGGTCACCGCCCCCGCCGAGCCGTTGCCGGCGTCGATGGTCACGTCCAGGCCTTCGGCTGCGAAGTAGCCCTTGCTCTTGGCCAGCAGGAAGGGTGCCGAGGGGCCTTCGAAGCGCCAGTCGAGGGTGAACTTCAGCTTGACCGGCTCGTCCGCGAGGGCCGGGGCGGCGATCAGGGGGGCGACAAGGGCGGCAGCAAGCAGCAGGCGACGGGACGCGCTGAAAGGGTGCGACATGGCGGACAACTCCAGGAAGTGAAAGGCGGGAGAAAGCGGGGACTACATGCCCGGCTCACTCTGCAACCTCCGTGCCATCTCGCAAGACCATGATTTTAATGACAGTTTTTTGACAGCCCGGAAACTCCACCGAAAAAGGGCCGGTTCAGCCCGCAAAATGGGGCGCAAACCACGCCCCGACATGGTGCGAGGGGCCATTTCATGCACCCGTCGCGTGCATGCAAAAACCATATACCGATACGTAAAGATTGTTTATTTTCAAATGGATATAGTCAATTGAAGTATATCCATCGGGTGATGAAGGATATCGCCAAGACAGCCCTGCTCCCCTGCTAGATTCGGTCCCAGGACTTGCCCGTCCCTTGCTGGGCGGGTCAACCGACCGATCCTTGCCAACATGAATCAGGAGCCCACCATGAAGTTCTCGAAGAAGAAGTGCCTTGCCGCAACCCTGCTGGCCGCCTGTGCCGGCACCGCCAGTGCCGCCAACTGGAGCGACACCTATGTCGGCTATCGCTGGGGCGCCAACTTTGCCGAGCCCTTCGGCAAGACCGACATCTCCAAGAGCATCGTCAATCTGGCGCATGTGAGTGGCTACAAGTACGGCACCAACTTCTTCAACGCGGACCTTCTGATGTCCGACAGCAAGGATCCGTCGGCCCCGGGCTCCAAGTCCGGCGCCCAGGAGATCTACATCGTCTATCGCCACACCCTGGACCTGGGCAAGGTCACCGGTAGCGACTTCAAGTTCGGGCCGATCCGCGGCTTCGGCCTCACCGGCGGTTTCGACGTGAACACCAAGAACGATGCCGGCTACAACTCCAAGAAACGCATGATCGTGGCCGGCCCCACGATGATGATGGACGTGCCCGGCTTCCTCAACGTGAGCCTGCTTTACCTGTGGGAGAGCAACGCTCCCTACAGCAAGTTCAGCCACACCCAGACCGACCGCTACAGCTACGACGTGCACCCCATGCTCAACCTGGCCTGGGGCATCCCCTTCAATCTGGGCCCGGTGCCCCTGTCCTTCGAGGGCTTTGCCAACTTCATCGCCGCCAAGGGCAAGAACGAGTTTGGCGCCAATACTGCAGCCGAAACCAACATCGACATGCAGGTCATGTATGACGTGAGCCCGCACATCGGTGCCGCCGCCAAGACCTTCAAGGTCGGCCTGGAGTACCAGTACTGGCGCAACAAGTTCGGCAACAACCACAACGGCCCGGCCGGCGACGGCGCCTTCGCCAAGACCACCATGATCCGCGCCGAATACCACTTCTGAGCGCGCGCTGACGACAAGAGGCCGGCCCGGCGGGTGTCGGGCCTCTACCTCCTCAAGCCGGCTGGCAAGGAAGCTCCACCCCAAGCCTGCGCACCAGTTCGATACCCCGAAGATCCATGCGGGCGCCCAGTGCCAGCACCTCCACCCCGGCCGCCAGGGCCGCCCGCAAGGCCCGGCCGTAGTCCGGATCAATGTGATCGGCAGGGCGCACGGCGTCCACGTCGCCCCGTTGCACGCAGAACACCAGCACCGCCCGGTGGCCGGCGGCCACCATGGCCGACATCTCGCGCAGGTGGCGGGCACCGCGGGTGGTCACGGCATCGGGAAAGTAGCCGATCCGCCCCTCCACCGCGGCGGTGACGTTCTTCACCTCCACGTAGCAGTCGGGTCGCCCCGCGCCGCACAGGAGCAGATCGATGCGGCTGCCCTCGCCGTACTTCACCTCCGGCCGGATTGCGTCATAGCCCAGCAGCTCAGGCACCCGGCCCAGCTCGATGGCCTCGCGGACCAGAGCGTTGCTGCGCCCGGTGTGCACGCCAACGATCACCCCCGGTGCGGTTTCCACCAGCTCCCAGGTCCATGCCAGCTTGCGCGCCGGGTTGGTGGCCGGCGACAGCCACACCCGGCTGCCGGGCGCCTTGCAGCCCTGCATGGAGCCGGTGTTGGGGCAATGGGCGGTGAGCAGTTGCCCGTCGGCGGTCTCCACGTCCACCAGGAAGCGCTGGTAGCGGCGCAGCAATCGCGCCTCGAGGAGGGGAGTGGGGAAATGCATGGCGGGCAGCCCGTTCAGACGAGGCCGCCATGATGGCAGGGCCGGCAGGCGCTCGGCCAGCCCCTGGGCGCAGCCCTAGCCGGCGGTGATGCCGGTTTCGTCACCCAGCCGCGCTGACAGCTTGTCGGCCGACAGCAGCAGCAGGAGCTCGCCACCCTGGCCGGCATCGGTCTTGACGATGCTGTCCACCAGGCTGGCGCTCCCCTGGAACAGGCCGGCAACCGGCTGGATCAGGGACACGGGGACTTCCGGGATCTCGCCGAGTTCATCCACCAGCAAACCGAGGCGCTGGCCATTTGTGGCGCCGCGGACAATGACGATCTGGCTCGGTGTGCCGGCGCGCTCACCGTGCACGTAGTCGCGCAGGTCCACCACCATGATGGGATCGCCCTCGTACATCACGCAGCCGCGCACGTGGGCCGGCAGGCCGGGCAGCGTGGTAATGCGCTGGATGTCGATGGATTCGACGATGTCGCTGGAGTGCATGCCGTACCAGCTGCCGCCTATGTGGAAAGTGGCCAGCTCGACGGTAACGTCACCGGGCGCGCCCTTGAGGTGGCGGATCACGCCGCTGCGGGCGGCGCTCGGGGTTTGACCGATGGTGTTCTCGTCGGCGTCGGTGAGAGGGATGAGGACCACCGCCACCACGTCGTTGCGATAGGCGTCATCAGGGCCCTTGTACTCCCGGTAACCGGCCGACATGCGCGCCGCTGCCGCGTGAAGTCGCCCGCCGTGGGCGACGATGCCGCTGCAGGAGGCTCCCGGGGGCAGTTCGAAATACTCGGCGGGCAAGTCGAGCCGGCTGCCCAGGGCAGGTGCGTCCGGGCCGGCGCTGGCGATGACCAGCCCATCCGGCCCGACGAACACGGCGATGCCGGCGTGGGGGTCGTCGGGCGCCGCCTCGGGCAGACAGTCGGCCAGCATGGCCGCCAGCTGGGGCGCCGAATCGAAGACGATGGCAATGCCACCCACCACCCGGTGGCTGCGCACCGGGTCGCGCACCGCGGCGCCGTAGATGTAGGTCGGGCGGCCCGCATACATGGGTGTCGCCGCGAAGGCAGAGACGCAGTAGGCCTGGGGGTTGTCCAGAGCGAGGGTGCGAGCCACCCACTCGTCACCCAGCGTACGGCCGACCAGCGCGGTGGCCTCCGGGTCGGACACCGCCACCACGCGCCCCTCCGCGTCAAACAGGATGAGGTTGGAATAAACGGTGTACAGCCCGTTGATGGTGCGCAGGATGGGCGTCAGGCGGGCGGCCGCTTCGGCCGGTGGCAGGGTGCTGGCGAGGGCATTGCGGACGGCCGTGCTCAGGGCCCACCAGCGGCAGTCGTTGGCCCGCTCGTAGAGGTTGCGGTCCATGATGTCGATGGCCAGGCCGGCGCGGGCCGCACAGTCGCGCAGGATGGTGGTCACCACGGTCTCATGCAGGTTGGCGATGGAGCGCTCGAAGATGTCCTTGGTGCGGGCACCCGTGTTGCTGATCTCCCACAGCAGGGTCTTGGAGAAGGACGCGTTGATGCCCTGGGCGGCCCGCCCCTGACGGCAGCTCTGGCGCACATTGCCATTCCATACGGCGCGGTTGAGTTCGCGCTGGATGGCCTCGGCCTGGCGGGGGATGAGCTGCAGCGCCTCGGAGAACAGCGCGGGGCTGTCCATCACCTGGCCGAGCACCGCCGGCGGGATGTTCTCGAGGGCACGCGCGGCCGGCGTTTCAAAGGCGTATTCGACGGGCACCATCACATGCCCCTGCCAGCCCGGCCCGAAGTAGCCCTGGTAGCCGCGGGTGGAGCGGGTGGCGGCCAGGTATTCGCGGCCGGCAAAGCGCAGCACCCGCGAGGGCGCCGAGGCGTCGGCATCGAGCGGCGCGCCCACGGGCACCTGCCAGGGGTCGCTGGACGCCATGACGACACCGTGGGCATCCAGCAGGGTGATCACCGCCCAGTCATCGTCGGTACGCAGGTTCTGGAAGATGCGTTCGCATTCGTTGTGGAAGCGGAAGACCAGGCACAGCACGCCCACCGCCTCGCTGCGGCCCGCCGGGCACACCCGCCAGGCGTAGATCAGGGCCGGCGCGCCGGGCCGCAGGTCGGTCGGCCCGTAATACTCCACATAGGCTGCGTCACTGGTGAGGGCCTCATGCAGCAGCGGATCACCCGCCTGGGTTACCGGATGGGTCTCGTCGAGCTGACACAGCACCCTGCCGTGCCGGTCGAGCAGCAGGATATCGGCGTAAACCGAATACTTGGCCACGTACTCCCGGAAGCGGGCCAGGATGCGCTGGCGCTCGCCCTCATCCTCCATGCCGGCGCCCTCGCTGGCCGCCTCGGCATAGGCGCACAGGTCGCTGTCGGTGGCCAGGAAGCCGATATCGGCTGTGCGTTCGAAGAGGTTGCGCACCAGGATGTCGATGCTCACCTGGGCGCGGGCCGACAGGTCTTCGGCCACCTTGCGCCGCGACTCGGTGGCCAGACTGTTGAGCAGGGTACCGGTGAGCTGGGCGAAGGCTGCGCGCATGCCGGTGATTTCGGTGCCGGTGCCGGACAGCTGGCCCAGCACGGTCAGGTTGTCCCAGACGGCCTGGAGGGTCTGGAGCGACTCCCGATAGGTCTCCACCTCCGGCATGTGGCGCACGATGCGCGCCAGATCACCCTCGAAATCGACGCCCTTCCAGTTAGTCATACTTTGCCTCTCCGGTTCAGGATTGCTGGGACAGCCCATCATTACGGCGGCCAGCAAAACAGGTTGAGCCTCGGGAATAAAATAATCCCGCAACGCAACAATCTGCGAGACCAAGCTCCCCGTCGCCCCCTCATCGCCGTATCATCTGCCCAAGATGCAGACCGGATGCGGCTTTCGGGCAGCCATCCCGTTCTGTGGCAGATCCGACTCCAGCCAGGCCAAGCCATGCGTGAATCCACCTCCGCAGTCCCCCGTGAATTGCCGGACTACCTCCGGGATACCTACACCTGGGCTTACCTCGATCACCGCACCCTGCCCTGGCTCGACCGGCCGGTGGTGGTGTCGGCGATCCTGTGGGGTAACGCCGACCGGCTGATGAGCCGGGCCGTGGCCGAGTTCCAGCCCGGCCAGCAGGTGCTCCAGGCGGCGGCTGTCTATGGGGATTTCTCGCCCCGGCTGGCCCGGCAGCTCGGCGACAAGGGGCAACTGCTGGTGCTCGACGTGGCCCCCATCCAGATCGCCAACACCCATCGCAAACTAGCACCGTGGGCGGGCAGCACCCAGGCCCAGGTGGCCGATCTCACCGAGCCGGTGGGGCGCAGCTTTGACGCGGTGTGCTGCTTCTTTCTGCTCCACGAGGTGCCGCCTGCCGCCCGCCGCTGCATCGTGACCAACCTCCTCGACGCCGTGGAGCCGGGCGGCAAGATCGTCTTTGTGGACTATCACAAGCCGCGCTGGTGGCATCCGATGGGGCCGGTGATGGCCCTGGTATTCCGTTACCTGGAGCCGTTTGCCAATTCCCTGCTGGAAGAGTCGATCGAAACCCTGGTTCTGGAGACCGCCGATTTCGAATGGCGCAAGGAGACCTTCTTCGGCGGGCTGTATCAGAAGGTGGTGGGGATCCGCCGCTGAGGGCGGCCACACCCTGCCCGCTCACCCGGCCAGCCGGTCGAGATAGGCGGCGATGGCCGGCAGGCCTTCACGGATGGCTGCCGGGCCAGGGGCCAGCAGGATGGCCGATTTGATCTCCAGCACCTGCCCGTTGCGCACCGCCGGGATGGCATCCCAGCCGGGCCGGGAGGTCACGTGGCCGGGCTGGAAGTGCTTGCCGCACCACGACCCGATGATGAGGTCCGGTGCCCGCGGAATGACCACCGATGCATCCGCGAGGATGCGTTCCTTGGCGTTGGGATGCACCGACAGCTCCCCGAAACAGTCTTCACCGCCGGCAATGCCAATCAGCTCCGACACCCAGCGGATGCCGGTGATCAGCGGCTCGTTCCACTCCTCGAAGTAAACCCGCGGCCGCCGCCCCAGCTGCAGCGTGCGGGCCTCACCGGCCGCACGCACGGCGGCGATGCGCTGCTCCAGTTCAGCCACCAGCGCCAGGGCCCTGGCCTCGGCGCCCACCAGGCGCCCCACTGTCTCGATCATCGCCAGGATGCCGTCCACGCTGCGATGGTTGAACACGTGCACCGCCACGCCGGCCTTCACCAGGTCGCGGGCGATCTCGCCCTGCAGATCGGAAAAGGCCAGCACCAGATCAGGCTCCACGGCCAGGATGCGTTCGATTTTGGCGCTGGAAAAGCCGCTGACCTTGGGCTTCTCCTTGCGTGCCCGGGGCGGATGGGTGGTGAAGCCCGAGATGCCGGCGATGCGCGCTTCCTCGCCCAGCAGGTAGAGCACCTCGACGGTTTCGGTGGACAGGCAGACGATGCGCTGGGGCAGACGGGGCATGGACGTATCCAGGAGATGAACCGCGGTGTTCAGCGGGGAAAGGGCGACGGGCAGGCCTGGCGATCCTGGGCCGGATTGCACAGCTGCACGGTTTCGAGGAAGGCCTCGGCGGCGAGCCTGGGCTCCCGCGCCACGGCCAGTACGGACTCAGCCTCCCCGGCCGGCAGGCGCCAGGCGCGCTGCACCACGTAGAGCCAGTCCGGTCCTTCGATGGCCTTCACCACGGCCAGTTCGGCATAGTTGGTGTCGGGCACCCGGGGGCACACCAGAAAGGTCTGGGCCACCACGCCATGGGGTGCGTTGGCGCCCGGCGGCAGTAGGCTCACCTCGCCGGCGGGCACGCCGCAGCGGGTCGCCCGGCTGCGTTGCATGCCCTCCAGCAGCATCACCGCCTGGCCCTTCGACTTTGTGCGCTGCAGGCCCTGCACGGCGACCAGCTGGGTCCAGTCACGGATGCTCTCGCCCAGGGGCACGAAGTCGGCACTCCAATAACGCGGCGTGCTTTCGTTGGACGCTGGCACGCTGTCGGCGGGCAGGGGCAGGTTGAGCCAGCGCACGCCACCGGCGGCAAGCTCCTGACGACGGGCCGCCGCCAGTTCGCGCAGGCGCCGGTAGGGCGGATCCAGCTCGGCCTGGAAGTCGGCCCCGGCACTGTCAGCCACCAGCACGCGGGAGTTGTCCTTCTCGAAGCGGTACCACACCTCGTACTGACGCGCCGCGCCGCAGGCCTGCACCGTCCAGTGTTCAAGGGCGTGATGCACCGGGCGGGGACGGGTCTCGAGCAGATCGGGGGCGGCCTGCACGCTGTCGGTAACGTGGACATCCTGGCACGGCCTGGCCGCACGGGCCTCGTGGGCCTTGATGGAGTCGAGCACCTGGCGCTGGGCCGCGGCCATGCGCCAGGCACCGGCATAGCCCGGCACCAGGCGCTCGTCGGCCGGAATGGCCGCCACCTGGCCGATGCGGGTGACGATCTCGCCGGGGAGAGGGCCAGGCCCGGATCCAGCCCCCGGCTCGGCCGCGCCGGCCGACGTCAGGCCGAACGCAAGCAGCACGACAAGAACTCGCCTCATCGCCGTGCCCGGGCTTCTTCGAGCTGACTGCACAGGCGCTCGGCGCCGTCGAGGATACGCGGTGTGTGGCGCTGGATCTGGTCCGGCGGGATGAAGAACAGGTTGCCGCGGCTGACCGCCTGCAGCTTGGTCCACTGGCGCCAGTCGTCCAGCCATTCGGGCCGGGCCTCACCCATGCCGCTGGCAACGATCACCTCGGGCGCCGCGGCCAGCACCGCCTCGGTGTCGATGGTGGGGGCCAGCACCGGCAGCCGGGCAAACACGTTCTCGCCGCCACACAGGCGGATCACGTCGGAGATCAGGTGTTCGCCATTGATGGTCATCAGCGGGCGGTTCCAGATCTCGTAGAAGGTGCGCACCCTGGGCCGGCTGGAATAGCGGGCTTGCAAGGCAGCATGGCGCTCGCGAAAGGCCTTGGCCGCGCTTTCGGCCGCTGCTTCGGTGCCGGCCAGCCTGCCCAGCTGGGACAGGCTGCGGGCCACGTCCTCGATCTTGCGCGGCTCGTTGATGAACACCGGAATGCCCAGCCCGCGCAGCTTGTCCAGGTGGGCGTCGCGGTTGCCACTCTTCCAGGCCACCACCAGGTCGGGCTTGAGGGCCACGACCTTCTCCATGTCCACCGAGGTGTAGCCGCCCACGCGGACCACCTTCCTTGCCGCCTCCGGGTAGTCGCTGTACTGCACGACACCCACCACCTTGTCGCCGGCCCCGGCGGCATACAGCAGCTCGGTCACGTGGGGCGCCAGGCTGACGATGCGGCGGGCGGGCTGGGCCAGGCGGATGCTCTGCCCCAGGTCATCGGTGAGGTCGACGGCGGCGCCGGCCAGGCTGGAGAGCAGCAGCAGGCCAAGGGCCAGAAGGGGGTGACGCATGGGGCAGATCTCCCGTTGAAATCAGGTTTCGGCAAGGGCCACGGCGAGGCGGGCCCATTCGGATTCGGAGGCCGGCAGGCCGAAACGCAGGCCGGCCGGCGCCTCGAACAGGCGGGTCAGGATGCCCTGGGCGGCCAGGCCTTCGTGAATGGCGTGGGCGCGGGGTGTCGGACGCCACTGGAACAGAGCAGTTCCCCCGCCCCCGGTCAGACCGTTCTCGTTAAGAAGGCTGGCCAGCCGGCGGCTGTCACGGGCCAGGCTGCGCCGGGCCTCGGCCTGCCAGGCCGCGTCCGCCAGCGCCGCCGCCGTCACCTGACGGGCCGGGCCCGACACCGCCCACGGCCCGAGCCGTTCCGCCAGCGCATTCAGCACGGCGGGCTCGGCAAAGACAAAGCCCACCCGGGCCCCGGCCAGGCCGAAAAACTTGCCCACCGAACGCAGCACCACCAGGCCGGGCCGGCCGGAGAGGGGCACCAGGCTGTCGGCGGGATCGGCATCGATGAAGGCCTCGTCCACGATCAAGCAGCCGCCGCGGGCCGCCAGTTCGGCATGCCAGCTCAGCAACTGGGCCCGCGGAAAGCGCTGACCATCGGGGTTATTGGGCTGGACCAGGAGCAGGATGTCCGCCTCGCCCACGGCCGCAGCGATGTGTTGCGCAGGGACGGCCCGGATCGGGTGGCCACGCCAGGCGTGGGGATGTTCGGCGTAAGTCGGCGCCAGGGTGAGCACCCTCCCCGACGCAAGACAGGCCGGCAGGGCCTGGATGGCAGCCTGGGAACCCGCCACCGGAAGCAGATGGGGGCTACCGTAAAACGCGGCGGCGGCGGCCTCCAGCCCATCGTCCGTCTCGGGCAGGCGCTGCCACACCTCCGGCGCCAGCGGCGGCACGGGGTAGGCCTGCGGATTGATCCCGGTGGACAGGTCAACCCACTCCGCCAGCGGAATGCCGTAGCGCCGGGCGGCCTGGCGCAGACGCCCGCCGTGTTCAAGCATGGATCAGGGCACTCACCGCCGCCACGCCCAGCACCCACAGCCACACACCGTTGTTAACCAGCGCCAGGGCCTTGTCGATGTCCGCGGCCCGGGCCGGCGCGCCGGCCCCAAGGGGCGGACGGCTTTCAAGCTGGCCGTGATAGATCGCCGGACCGCCAAGGCACACGTCCAGGGCGCCGGCACCGGCCGCCATCACCGGGCCGGCATTGGGGCTGTCCCAGGCCGGCGCCTGGGTACGCCAGCAGCGTAGCGCGTTGGCGGTGTGGCCGAGCAGCGCATAGCTCAGGGCCGTGAGCCGGGCGGGGACAAAGTTGAGCACATCGTCGATGCGCGCGGCGGCCCAGCCGAAGCGCAGGTAGCGCTCGGTGCGGTAGCCCCACATGGCATCCAGGGTATTGGCCAGGCGGAACATCAAGGCGCCCGGCCCGCCCAGCAGCGCAAACCAGAACAAGGCACCGAAGACCGCGTCATTGCCGTTTTCAAGCACGGACTCGACGGTGGCCTTGGCCACGCCCGACTCATCCAGCTCGGTGGTATCCCGGGAGACGATCCAGGACAGGCGCTGGCGGGCGCCGGCCAGATCACCCTTCGCCAGGGGGTCCGCCACAGCCCGTGCATGCTCGGCCAGGCTGCGGCCACCCACGGCGAAATACAGCAGGCCCACATCCACCGCCACGCCCAGCCACACATGGGCTTCCTTCAGGGAGCCGGCCAGCGCCACCCAGGGCAGCACCGCCACGATCCAGGCCAGCAGGCCGGCGCCCCGGTGGCTGCCCAGGCGCCGCAGCACACGCTCGACCGCAGCGGCATAGCGCCCGAAACCCACCAGGGGATGGAAACGCCGCGGTTCGCCGAGAAGGCGGTCGAGGAAGAGGCCCAGCAGCATGGGCAGGGCAACGGGAAACAGGGCGGCGAGGAGCAGGGCGAGCATGGGATAATCAAAGGCTTATTGCACCCTGGATTGTAAGTCATGCGTCAAGCCCGCACCCTGATGGTTCAGGGCACCACCTCCGATGCCGGCAAGAGCACCCTCGTTGCCGGCCTGGCCCGCCTGCTGTGGCGGCGCGGCGTGCGGGTCGCCCCCTTCAAGCCCCAGAACATGGCCCTCAATTCGGCGGTGACGGTGGACGGGGGCGAGATCGGCCGGGCCCAGGCCCTGCAGGCCATTGCCGCCGGCCTGGAGCCCCACACCGACATGAACCCGGTGCTCCTCAAGCCCTCCACCGACACCGGCGCCCAGGTCATCATCCACGGCCGCGCCGTGGCCAACCTGTCGGCGCGGGACTATCACAACTACAAACCCCGGGCCATGGCCGCCGTACTGGAGAGCTACGGCCGCCTCGCCGACGCCTACGAGGCGGTGCTGGTGGAAGGCGCCGGCAGCCCCGCCGAAATCAACCTGCGTGACCGCGACATCGCCAACATGGGCTTTGCCGAAGAAGTGGACTGCCCGGTGATCCTGGTGGCCGACATCGACCGGGGCGGCGTCTTCGCCCACCTGGTCGGCACCCTGGACCTGCTCTCCCCCACCGAGCAGGCCCGCGTCAAAGGCTTCGTGATCAACCGCTTCCGGGGCGACATCGGCTTGCTGCAATCGGGCCTCGACTGGCTGGAAGCGCGCACCGGCCGCCCGGTGCTGGGCGTGGTGCCCTACCTGCACGGCCTGTTCCTGGACGCCGAGGACGCCCTCGCCGATGCCCGCGCCGAAAAGGGCGAGGCCCGCCTGCGCGTCGTCGCGCCGGTATATCCGCGCATCTCCAATCACACCGACCTGGACGCCCTGCGCCTGCACCCGCAGGTGGACTTCAGCTGGGTCGGCCCCGGCCAGCGCATGCCTCCGGCCGACCTGATCGTGCTACCCGGCTCCAAGGCCGTGCAGGCCGACCTGGCCTGGCTGCGCCAGCAGGGCTGGGAAGAGTCCATCAAACGTCACCTGCGCTACGGCGGCAAGGTGGTCGCCATCTGCGGCGGCTACCAGATGCTCGGCCGTCAGCTCCACGACCCGCTGGGGCTGGAAGGCAAACCCGGCAGCGTGGCCGGCCTGGGCCTGCTCGACACCGAGACCGAACTCGAGGCCGAGAAGCAACTCCAGACCGTGACCGGCAGCCTGTGCCTGCCCGGTGCCGCCCCGGTGAATGGCTACGAGATCCACATGGGCGTGACCCGCGGCGCGGCCCTGGCGCAGCCCGCCGTGCAACTCGCCGATGGGCGTGCCGACGGGGCCCTGTCCGCAGACGGACAGATCCTCGGCACCTACCTCCACGGCCTCTTTGATCACCCGGACGCCCTCGCCGCACTCCTCGCCTGGGCCGGCGTCAGCGATGCGGAGCACGTCGATCTGTCGGCCCGCCGCCAGGCCGACCTGGACCGCCTCGCCGACAGCCTGGAAGCCAGCCTCGACCTGCCCCGCCTGGCCGCCTGCTTCGGCCCCGGCAAGGCCGCCGATGCCCTCCTCGCCGCCGCCCCCGCCAAGCTTGCTTGACCGCTCAACCGCCCCTCTCTACCATTCTCCCCATGGACGCCGATCTCGCCTCTCTCGAACAAAAGCTCGAACAATTGCTCAGCCGTCATGCCGCGGCCCAAGCCCGGCTGAACAGCCAGTACGCAAGCGCGCAAACCGAAAACCGCGCCCTGCAGGAGCGGGTCGACGCCCTGGAATCCGCCAATCGCGAACTCAACGACAAGCTCGGGCTGGTCGGCAGTCGCCTCGAAGCGCTGCTGGCCCGCATCCCGGAGGCCTGATATGGAACAACTCGACATCAAGCTTCTGGGGCGTGAATACCGCGTCGCCTGCAAGCCCGAAGAGAAGGATGGCTTGCTCGCAGCCGTTACCTACCTCGACGAAAAAATGCGCGACCTGGCCGACAAGACCAACTCCGCTGGCGAACGCCTGGCCGTGATGACGGCCCTCAACATTACTCACGAATTTCTGCAATTTCAGCGTGCCGGCGGGTTTGACATCCCGACGCTCAAGCGTAGAATCGAACGCATCAACAGTCGTCTCGACGGTGCCCTGGCAGAGCAGGAAACGCTCTTCTAGCCCGCGTCAGGCGGCTGAGAAATACAGGTTTGATTAATCCCCTGCGGTGTTGGTCAAGGCTTAATATTCCTTGAACCAATGTCTACGTGACATGGGTCGCTGCCCATTGAAACCGCTGGTGTGCGCGCTCCTCGTCGAGTGTGCCTGATGCGGAAGGAATGCGGCCCCCCTGAACTCCGGTTCAGGATGAAGGCCTGACGGCATGCGCGGGGGACCCAACAAAAAAGCGCAGATTTCGGTCTGCGCTTTTTTACGTTCATTTTTTGCGTCTTGCCCCGGCCCGCAGCCCGAAAGGCTACGAACCGGTCTGGAGAAAACTCACTCCGGCGCCTTGAAGCCGGCACCCGCCTTGTTGGCCAGGAAAGCCACGGCACGCTTCAGCTCGTCATCGGTCAGGTCAGCAGCACCACCCTTCGGCGGCATCGCGCCCTTGCCGGCAGCGGCAGACTTGGCCAGACCATCGAGGCCAGCACCCAGACGGGGGCCCCAGGCGCCCTTGTCGCCCGCCTTCGGCGCACCGGCAGCACCGCTGTCGTGACAGGCGCCGCACACCGAAGCGTAAATCTGCTCGCCCTTGCGGCTACCCGGAGCCGCCGCCGGCGCAGCCGCCAGGGACACGCTCGCGACCGGCTGGATCAGCTTGGCCGCCAGTTCTTCATCGACCGCGGCCTTCTTGCCGCAACCCACGAGCTGGGTTGCCATCACGGCAACACCAAGAGAAAGCGCAATCCGCGCGTAGGAAGAGACGGGGGAACGACGAAAATCCGACATGCTGAATTCCTCGAGAACGGGCAAGATTTAGTAAAGCATTGATTATAGCGGGGGTATCCGCATTCTGTCAGGCAAAGCATGGACTCCGCCCGCGATTCGCGCTATCCTGCGCGCCTCGAAAGCAATGCTCTCGAAAACCGCGCGCCCGTAGCTCAGCTGGATAGAGTACTGCCCTCCGAAGGCAGGGGTCGGACGTTCGAATCGTCTCGGGCGCGCCACAAATTCAATGGGTTAGATCGAAAGATCTAGCCCATTTTTGTTTTGTGCCCCCGCCGTGCCCATCCTGTGCCCATGCCGTGCCTCGCACTCTGACAGCTTTTGCCCAAAAGCTAGGAGTCGAGTGCTGCTTTCCGTGCCTCTATTTTTCACGAACCCAAATCGTCAGGCACTCGCTCAAACAAATCCCCTACCCCACACGCAAACAAAGCGCAGAGACAATCGATCGTCTCCATGTCTACCCGGTTGGCCGTCTCGTTGTATAGCAGGGTAATCGTGTTGCGGTGTAGGCCCGTTTCACGGGCAACGTCAGCAATCTTGAGCTTCCGCTCGCCCATCATCCGGGACAGGTGGCATCGGATCATTCTTTCCTCCAGAACAAAAAGTCATCTTGAATGACAAAAATGGATTGACAACGACTTTCTGAGAGATAGAATGTCATTCAGAACGACAAAACGCCTAGCTGAATGCGTTTTTGCAGTTCTGCGTGATTTTAATTCTTGGAGACCGTCATGTCACTGACCTACCTCACCACCGACGAGTTGTCGGGCCTCATCAAGTACGACCCACGAACCATCCGAGAACGCCTCAAGGACAGCGTACTCCTTGAGGGAAAGCACTACATCCGCCCGTTTGGTGGCCGGAAGATTCTGTACATCTGGGAGCACATCGAACGAGACATGGGCCTGAAGTCGGCCGGCGACAGCTTCGCCATCCCGATGGCAAACGGAGGTGTGTGTCATGGGTAGTATTCGTCGGCGAACCGACAACAACCTACTCTTTCTGGACTTCCGCTACCGGGATATTCGCTGCCGGGAACAAACCGCTCTCCCCGACACAGCCGCCAATCGGAAAAAAGTCCAGAAGGTACTCGACCGCATCGAAGCCGACATCGCCGCCGGCACCTTCGACTACCGTCGCTACTTCCCGGCCAGCAAGAACGCAGCGCGTTTCGACGCCGCACCGGCCGGGACCGTCACGGTGACCGCAACGGCACCGAGTGCACCCACGGTCGCCCCGACACCTCTTTTCAAGGACTTCGCGGAGACCTGGTACCTGGAGAAGGAAGTGGAGTGGCGCAAGTCCCACCGGATCACCATCCGCAGGGAACTCGACAGCCTGATTTCCCGCTTTGGGGAGATGGCGGTCGGCCAGATCACCAAGGCTGACGTACTTGCCTACCGCGCCGAACTCGGCAAAGTAACCGCGCGGGGCAAGGAAACCAAACTGTCTGCTGCACGGATCAACAAAATGCTGAACCCGCTCAGGCAAATCCTCAACGAAGCGGCCGACCGCTTCAATTTTCCCACGCCTTACCAGAACATCAAACAGCTTCGTATCAAGCGGACCGATGTGGATCCCTTCTCCCTCGAAGAGGTGAAGTCCATCCTCGCCACCGTACGCGAGGATTTCCGCGACTACTTCACCGTGCGCTTCTTCACCGGCATGCGCACCGGAGAGGTGGACGGCCTCAAGTGGAAGTACATCGATTTCGAGCGCCGACTGATTCTGGTCCGCGAGACGGTCGTCCTCGGCGACGAGGAGTACACCAAGACCGACGGCTCTCAACGGGACATCCAGATGAGCCAGCTCGTGTTCGACGCCCTGAAACGTCAGCAGGCGGCGACGGGGAAGCACTCGGACTTTGTCTTCTGCAACCGCCTGCACAAGCCGCTGGATCACAAGAACGTGACCAACCGGGTCTGGTATCCGCTGCTACGTCATCTGGGCCACAAGAAGCGGCGCCCCTACCAGTGCCGCCACACGGCCGCGACCCTGTGGCTCGCCGCCGGCGAGGCACCGGAGTGGATTGCCCGGCAGCTCGGCCATACCACCACCGAGATGCTGTTCCGGGTCTATTCCCGCTACGTCCCCAATCTCACCCGTCGTGACGGCTCAGCCTTCGAGCGGCTGATCACTCAATCGATCGCCAGCCAGGCCCTGCCCGTTGAAGCGCTCAAGGAGAACTGCGATGTCTGAGGTCAAAGTCACTTTCAGTACGAGCCGCCTGCCAGGCGCAGATCAGCTTGTGGATCGGCTCCCCCCGGTGCTCCGCATTCAATCGATTGCGCGATTCCCCTTCGATGAGCGCCATATGCTGTGTCAGGCCGTTCTGTTTCACGAGCAGGCAGGCCTGAAGGTGGAGTGGCTGTGCCGCCAGCCCGACAACCGACTGACGGCCGGCGCGCTGGTGTCGATCCGCTGGCTCGGTCGCCCGGTGTCGACGACGGGCGCCATCCGGATCTCCCGCCTCGTCAAACTGGAGCGACCGGAAGCCAGCTTGAATCCCTTTGCCACCATCCCCCACAGTTGGGTCAAGGACAGGCCTCTGGTGGCACGTGCAGCCCAACTCTGGGAAGGCTTGGGACGACCGCTCCAGCATCTCTTCAACGCGATCTTCTGGGACCACCACCGCTTCGAGCGCTATCTGGATGGACCGAGCTCTCTGGCCGGGCATCACAATGGACGCAACGGCAATTTCCGCCACGCGGTCGAAGTCGCCGAGCGGGCGTTGGCGCTCGCCAGCCATCATGCGGAAGCGCATCTTCCTGTCCTTCTCGCCAGCAGCCTGCTGCACGACGCCGGCAAGGCCGAGGAGTACCGTTTCAATGGTCGCCACCGTCGCTTCGAGATGACCGAACGCGGCACCCTCCTCGGCCACAAGCACACCGTGCTCGA